>NZ_JALDVG010000001.1:0-263929 GCF_023110055.1 Streptococcus oralis
GGAAGTAGCTCAGCTTGGTAGAGTACTTGGTTTGGGACCAAGGTGTCGCAGGTTCGAATCCTGTCTTCCCGATTGATGGCGGTGTAGCTCAGCTGGCTAGAGCGTCCGGTTCATACCCGGGAGGTCGGGGGTTCGATCCCCTTCGCCGCTATATTGATCTTGTTGGACCTTTAGCTCAGCTGGTTAGAGCTCTCGGCTCATAACCGAGTGGTCGTAGGTTCAAGTCCTACAAGGTCCATTGTAAATAATGGAGGATTACCCAAGTCCGGCTGAAGGGAACGGTCTTGAAAACCGTCAGGCGTGTAAAAGCGTGCGTGGGTTCGAATCCCACATCCTCCTTTTTATATTAACGCGGGATGGAGCAGCTCGGTAGCTCGTCGGGCTCATAACCCGAAGGTCGTAGGTTCAAATCCTGCTCCCGCAATTTGGCTCGGTAGCTCAGTTGGTAGAGCAATGGATTGAAGCTCCATGTGTCGGCGGTTCGATTCCGTCTCGCGCCATATTTTATTTTATTAAGCGGGTGTAGTTTAGTGGTAAAACTACAGCCTTCCAAGCTGTTGTCGCGAGTTCGATTCTCGTCACCCGCTTTGAACTTTGTTCAATTACCAAGTTTTTTAAACTTGGGCGCGTAGCTCAGGTGGTTAGAGCGCACGCCTGATAAGCGTGAGGTCGGTGGTTCGAGTCCACTCGTGCCCATTAATAGGAGAATTACTCAAGAGGCTGAAGAGGACGGTTTGCTAAATCGTTAGGTCGGGTAACCGGCGCGGGGGTTCGAATCCCCCATTCTCCGTGAGTTAAGAGAGCTGTTATGCTCTTTTTTTTGTAAGCAAATCCCCCTTCTAAATCGTTAAAAGGGGGATTTGTTTATTACCAACTTGTTAGTGATATTTCTCCGCTATTTAGCCAGATAGTATGTTTATCTTCAAGTTCGACTTGAAGTTGACCAGATTCTGAGATTTCTTTTGCAAGACCTTTATTCAATTTTCCATCTAGCTGGAAGGTAACTTCTTTTCCAAGAACGATTGATCTTTCTTTATAGATATAAAGTAGCTCATCTGAATCCGTATTGTAGAAACAATTCCATATTTCGCTGATGAGCTCATTACGACTAATTGGTGCAGGTGCCATAAATAGGCTGCCTGCTTTTTCTTTTAGGTCATCTGGGAAGTCTGCTATAGAAAAATTTATACCAAGTCCGATAATGACATCTATAACCAACCCTGTCTCAACTGATGTCATTGCTTCGGTGAGGATACCTGCTATCTTTTTATTTTTAAAGTAGATATCATTTACCCATTTGATATCCACTTCTATCATAGTTAGATTTTTAATGGCTTTGCAGACTGCAGCTGCCACAAGAAGAGTATAGGATGGGAGTTTTTCATAGGGAAGGTTTGGCTGAATATGCAGAGACATATAGATCCCGCCCTGAGATGGAGAATAGTAGGGGCGCTGAAAGCGGCCACGACCTGCTGTTTGACAGGTTGAAAGATAGAGTGTGTTTCCTTGGTTTCCAGCCTCAATCCCTTCTTTTGCATCTGTTTGTGTTGATTTTGTCTCAGGTTTGTAGCGAATGGTTAAGTCGGTTTTCTCTTGAATCAAATCAGGCAATATCAAATCGCCTTGAATAAGCTTGTAGCCTCTATTTTTGATACTGCCAATTTCTAGGCCTTCTTGTTGAAGACGTTGGATCGCTTTCCATATAGATGTACGACTTAAATTCAGTTCTTCTCCGATTTTTTCTCCGCTAACATAATCGTTTTCTCTAGCTAATATTTGGTAGACTAGTTGGTGTGATTTCATTGATTTTCCTTTCTAGCTGAGAGGGAATGAGAGTATTCTTTTCGAGTTTGACTAGGTGTTTTATGAAAAAACTGCTTGTAGGTTTTTGAGAAATGTAGTGGATCTGAAAAACCTACAGAATACGCAATGACTTTGATCGTTTCATTGGTGTGTTCTAGTAACTGTTGCGCACGGTTCATTCGAACGAAAAGTAAATATTCTTTTGGAGAGAGTTGGTGAAATTCTTTAAACACACTAGTTAAGTAACTTCTATGAACCGATAGCTCTTTTGCTAAATCTTGAATGGTGAGCGATTGTGGATAGTGACTATCAATTAATTGTTTGCAGTCAAGATAGAGCTGGTGGGTTGATGAAATATTCTCTTTTTTCTGATTGGGAGCAATCGTTCCTAGATGAAACATTAGTTCATGGAGTTGTCCCATGATGTGGAGTTGAGCCAATTCATTAGATTTTGTAATCTGAGCAAAGCGGACAATATCTGAGATGAGTTTTGCAGTTGTTTGTGTATGACAGTTATTTGACTGGATGAGGTAGGATTGGTCAGAAATTTGAGATAGTGCAAAGTAGTCAGGTGCCCTCCCTCCAGTGATCCCCAACCAGTAGTAAGCCCAAGGATCCTGGTTATCTGCTTTATAGAATGTTAATTCATCTGGTTTTAGTAAAAAGAAATCTCCTGCCTTTAAATCAACAATTTTCCCCTTATAATGGAATTGACCTTTTCCTTTAGTAATGTAATGGAGTACATAGGTATCTCGAATAGCTGGGCCAAAAGAGTAGTTAGGCGTGCATTCTTCATAACCGTAGAAGCTAAGAGAAAGATCAATTGTTCCAGTCTGGTATTCTGAAAAAACGAGCATGGGCCACCTCCTACCTAACATTTTACCATACTTTGTATACATTTCTCTATTTTAGAAAGCGCTTTTATGTGATAAAATTTTATCAAGAAATGGATGAGGTACAATTTATGGGAGTTCGAATAGAGAATAATCTATTTTACGTTGAGAGTAAAAGTTTAAGTTTGATTATTGAAAATAGGGATGGGTTCTTATTATTAAAACATTTAGGAAAGACTATTAAGAACTATAGAGGGGCTAATAGTGTTTACGAACACGATCATGCTTTTTCTGGTAATCCCATAGCTACTAATCGAACCTTTAGTTTGGATACGCAACGTCAAATTTTTGGACAACATGGTTTGGGTGACTTTAGAAAACCAACTTTACAGATTCAACATGATGCAACTGAAGTAACAGACTTTCGATTTGTAGAAGCAAAGATTTTAAAAGGTCAGAATGGTCCACAGGGTTTACCTTCTCCACACAGCATGGATGATACAGAGACTCTTGCCTTGATTTTAGAAGATTCTAAGGCTCAACTTAGTCTGACTTTGTATTATACAGCTTTTGATAATGATGCGACAATTGCTAGTTACAGCAAATTGGAGAATAATAGCAATCAGGAAGTTGTCATTCATAAGGACTTTTCTTTCATGGCTGATTTTCCTGCTGCAGCTTACGAAATAGTGACTTTACAGGGAGCTTATGCTCGTGAAAAGACTGTCCGACGTCAACAGGTAGAGCAAGGAATCTTTTCGATTAGTTCGAACCGTGGAGCTTCTGGGCATGCTCAAACACCAGCTCTTCTATTATGTGATCAAGGAATTACAGAGGATGCTGGGAATGTGTTTGCTCTGCAACTGATGTATAGTGGAAACTTCGAAGCTTTTGTTCAAAAGAATCAACTGAATGAAGTTCGGGTGGCTATTGGCATTAATCCAGAAAACTTTTCTTGGAAGTTAAATCCTAAGGAAAACTTTGAAACACCGGTAGCTTTAGTGACCTATTCAGATAAGGGATTAACTGGTATTAGTCATGAAAGTCAGAATTTTGTACTTAAGTACATTATGCCAAGTAAATTTTCTAAAAAAGAGCGTCCAATTCTAATCAATAACTGGGAAGCTACCTACTTTGACTTTCAGAGAGAAAAACTGTTAGAGTTGGCAGATGAAGCTAAGAAAGTTGGAATAGAACTTTTTGTATTAGATGATGGGTGGTTTGGTAATCGCTTTGATGATAATCGTGCTTTAGGTGATTGGGTTGTGAATGAGGAAAAATTGGGTGGAAGTCTAGAAAGTCTGATTTCAGCGATCCATGAAAGAGGTTTGCAGTTTGGGCTTTGGTTAGAACCGGAGATGATTTCTGTTGATAGCGACTTGTATCGTAAACATCCTGACTGGGCCATTCAGGTTCCAGGTTATGAGCATACCTATTCTCGAAATCAATTAGTACTTAATCTTGCCAATCCTCAGGTAGTAGAATATTTGAAAAATGTTTTAGATGAACTCCTCTCTCATCATAAAATTGACTACATCAAATGGGATATGAACCGTAATATTACTAACCTGGGGAATGGTTCAGCCTACTTGGAAACCCAGATGCAGTCTCATCAGTATATGTTGGGACTTTACGGACTCGTTTCGTATCTGACAGAGAAGCACAACCATATTCTCTTTGAGTCCTGCTCTGGTGGTGGTGGACGAAATGATCTTGGTATGATGCGTTATTTCCCTCAAGTCTGGGCAAGTGATAATACTGATGCTATTGCACGTTTACCAATTCAATACGGATCATCCTATCTCTATCCAGCCATTTCTATGGGGGCTCATGTGTCAGCAGTACCAAATCATCAGATGGGACGAACGACACCATTGGAAACTCGTGGTCATGTGGCAATGATGGGAAATCTGGGCTATGAGCTTGATTTGACAAGTTTATCAGATGAAGAGAAGGCTGAGATTGCTAATCAGGTGAACTTGTATAAAGAATTGCGACCAGTAGTCCAGTTGGGGAATCAGTATAGGTTAATCAATCCCGATGCTGAATCCAATGAAGCAGCTGTGCAATTTAACTATGGAAATCAAACGATTGTGACCTACGTCCGAGTCCTGTCAGTTGTGGAAACAATGGAAACCACCTTGAAACTGAAAGACTTAGAAGTGGAAGGGCTTTATGAGCTGGAAGGGACAAACATTGTTTACTCGGGTGCAGAGCTCATGTATGCAGGTTTAACTGTTACCTTATCACCAGGAGATTTTTTGAGTAGACAGTATAAATTCAAGAGACTATAATAAAAGCGTATAAATTTATCAAGGAGGCATTCCAATGAAATGGTATAAGAAAGCAGGTTTTCTTTTAGTAGCTGGGGCAAGTTTACTAGGCCTAGTGGCTTGTGGTCAGAACAATCAATCAGCTGATGGTAAGGTAACGATTGAGTTTTTTAACCAGAAGACCGAGATGGCAGATACCTTGCAAAGGATAGTGGATGATTTTGAGAAGGAACACCCTAATATTGATGTGAAGTTGACCACAGTACCTTCAGCTGGAATTGTTCTAAAGACTCGTATTTTATCAGGAGATGTTCCAGATATTATTAATATTTATCCTCAAAATATGGATTTTCAGGAGTGGGCGAAGGCAGGCTATTTTGCAGATATGACAGGAAAACCCTATCTTGAGAACATCAAGAATGACTATGCTGAAAAGTATGCAATCAATAACAAGATTTATAGTGTGCCTTTAACGGCCAACCTTTATGGAATCTATTACAATAAAACGAAGTTTAAAGAATTAGGACTCGAGGAACCGAGGACTTTTAAAGAGTTTCAAGAGATTGTTAAAAAGATAAAAGATAGTGGGAATTCTCCATTTGCGGTTGCAGGCAATGAAGGCTGGACATTAAATGGTTACCACCAACTTTCTCTCATTACTCTTACGGGTAGTGGAGACTCGGCTAATAATTACCTTCGCTTTTCAAAACCAAACGCCATCTCTGCAGATGATGCTATTTTAAAAGCAGATGCAGAACGACTCGATTTATTAGCAGATAATGCTCAAGATGGTTGGCGTGGTGCCTCTTATAATGATGCGGTGGTAGCATTTTCGAGTGGAAAAGCCTTGATGATGCCACAAGGATCATGGGCATTAGCCGCAATTAATCAACAGGATCCAAAATTTGAGGTGGGGATGTTTGCTTTTCCTGGAGAAGAAGTAGGAAAAGAAGTCACTGTTGGTGCAGGGGACATGGCATTATCAACTTCAGCTACTACCAAACATCCGAAAGAAACCGAAGAATTTATCAGCTATATGACTAGTCCAAAAGCTATGCAGTCATACTATGATGTGGATGGATCACCAGTTGCGGTGAAAGGCATACAGGAAAAAGAAGATTCAGCGCTTGCAGCTATTTCTAAACTGGCATTTACGGACAAACATTATGTTTGGTTGGGCCAACGCTGGAACTCTGAAGAAGACTTTTTTAATCTAAGTACAGGTTACCTGATGGATAAAAATCTGAAAAATATGGCAAACAATCTCAATGCTTTCTTTAATCCAATGAAGGCAGATTTGGACTAGAATAGGAGTTAAGATGATATGGCTATTCGAAAATTTTTAAATAAATACTGGGGGTGGACATTTTTGCTTATCCCGCTTGCTTTACAAGCTATCTTCTTTTACTTTCCAATGGTACAAGGCGCTTTCTATAGTTTGACTAACTGGACTGGATTGACCTATAATTATAAATTTGTTGGTTTAAATAACTACAAATTGCTGATGATTGATGGGAAATTCTTCACAGCCATAGCCTTTACTTTGATTTTAACTCTGGCATTGATTGTTGGTGAGATTACAATTGGGGTGGTTGTGGCACGAGCCTTAAATTCTAAGATGAAGGGGCAGACCTTCTTTAGAGCTTGGTTCTTTTTCCCGGCTGTTTTGTCTGGTTTGACAGTTTCCCTGATTTTTAAACAATTTTTCAACTATGGTCTTCCAACGATTGGAAAAATTTTAGGGATTGGTTTTCTACAAGAGAGTCTATTGGGGACACCAGTCGGAGCGGTAGTGGCAACTATTTTTGTTCTTCTATGGCAAGGAGTAGCTATGCCAATCATTCTCTTTCTTGCTGGTCTTCAGAGTATTCCAACTGATATTTTAGAGGCAGCATCAATTGATGGTGCAACCAGTAAACAAACTTTTTGGAAGATTGAATTGCCCTATTTACTGCCAACGATCTCAATGGTTTTTATCTTGGCTCTTAAGTCTGGTTTGACAGCCTTTGACCAAATTTTTGCGTTGACGAGTGGTGGTCCAAATAATGCTACAACGTCTCTTGGACTTTTAGTCTACAACTATGCTTTCAAGAGTAATCAATATGGATATGCGAATGCAATTGCCTTGATTTTATTCTTAATTATTGGAATTGTTTCTCTGATCCAAATCAAGCTATCAAAGAAATTTGAAATCTAATAGAGGAGTCCTACACATGAAAAAAGAAGAAAAATTGAATCAGTTTTGGAAATACGTCCTCTTGATAGTCGGTGGTATTCTTATACTTGTTCCTTTGTTGGTAACAGTATTTAGTTCTTTCAAGACAACTAAGGATATCATGAATCATTTCTTTAGTTTGCCCAATCCTTTTACGTTGAGTAATTATGAACGATTGATTTCGGATGGAATTGGAGGCTATTTCTGGAATTCAGCAGTTATTACGGTGTTATCATTGATTGTAGTGGCTTTCTTTATACCAGCTGCAGCTTATTCCATTGCTCGAAATATGTCCAAGAAAAAAGCCTTTGCAATTATGTATTCGCTCTTGATCTTAGGGATATTTGTTCCATTTCAGGTGATTATGATTCCCATCACAGTTATGATGAGTAAACTCGGTCTAGCGAATATGTGGGGGCTAGTAATACTCTACTTAACTTATGCTATTCCACAGACTCTCTTCTTGTATGTTGGTTATATTAAAATCAGTATACCAGATAGTTTAGATGAAGCTGCAGAAATTGATGGGGCTGATCGTTTTACAACTTATCGTCGAATCATTTTTCCAATGTTGAAGCCCATGCATGCGACAACTTTGATTATCAATGCCCTCTGGTTCTGGAATGACTTTATGTTGCCACTTTTGATTCTGAATAAGGATTCCAAGATGTGGACTTTGCCTCTCTTCCAATACAACTATCAAGGTCAGTACTTCAATGACTATGGCCCAAGCTTTGCATCTTATATTGTGGGAATTGTAACGATAACCATTGTCTACCTCATCTTCCAAAAACATATCATTTCAGGAATGAGTAACGGGGCAGTGAAGTAACAAGATACAAAGCCCGTTAAAAGCTCACAGTGAAAATAGGGAATCTGAATAAGAAGCCTTGGCTTCTTGGAAGATTCATCTTTTTCACACAGAGCTTAGGGCGTGTTCAATTAAGATACAAAGGAACGGTTCAGCTTACTGACAATTCTATGTAGAAAACAAGAAAATAGTACTTAATTGCTTGCAGTCTATAGTAGTACGAGTTCAATGTGAACAAAAATCTAAAAATATCTTTCATTTACGAAGCCAGGTCATATAAGACTTGGCTTTCATCAGAAAAAGGAGAACATCTATGACCATTCAAAATAAAACTATGTTGATTACTTATTCAGATAGTCTTGGAAATAACCTTAAAGACTTATATGAGAATTTGGAAGAACATTTTGGCGATGCTATTGGGGGAGTTCACCTTCTACCATTTTTCCCATCAACAGGTGATCGTGGATTTGCGCCAGTTGACTATGATGAAGTGGATTCAGCTTTTGGTGATTGGGAGGACGTTAAGCGTTTAGGTGAGAAATATTATCTTATGTTTGACTTTATGATTAATCATATTTCTCGTCAATCTAAGTATTATAGGGACTATCAAGAAAAACATGAAGCCAGTGAATTTAAAGATCTCTTTTTAAACTGGGATAAGTTTTGGCCAGAGAACCGTCCGACACAGTCTGACGTAGATTTAATCTACAAGCGTAAGGATCGTGCACCAAAGCAAGAGATTGTATTTGCAGATGGTTCAGTAGAACATTTGTGGAATACCTTTGGTGAGGAGCAGATTGATCTTGATGTGACCAAAGAAGTAACGATGAGATTCATCCGTAAGACGATTCAACATCTAGCAAGTAACGGGTGTGACTTGATTCGTCTAGATGCCTTTGCTTATGCAGTGAAGAAATTGGATACCAATGATTTCTTTGTGGAACCAGATATTTGGGATTTATTGGACAAAGTTCGAGATATCGCTGCTGAGTATGGGACAGAGCTCTTACCTGAGATTCATGAACACTATTCGATTCAGTTTAAAATAGCGGACCATGATTACTATGTTTACGATTTTGCCCTTCCAATGGTGACCCTTTATACTCTTTACAGTTCCAGAACAGAGCGCTTGGCCAAGTGGTTGAAGATGAGCCCGATGAAGCAATTTACGACACTAGATACCCATGATGGAATTGGAGTGGTGGATGTCAAAGATATCCTGACCGATGAGGAAATTGACTATGCTTCAAATGAGCTCTATAAGGTTGGAGCGAATGTCAAACGGAAGTACTCTAGTGCCGAGTATAACAATTTAGATATCTACCAAATCAATTCAACCTACTATTCTGCGCTTGGAGATGATGATGTCAAGTATTTCCTAGCTCGTCTGATTCAAGCTTTTGCTCCAGGCATTCCTCAGGTTTACTATGTGGGTCTATTAGCAGGAAAAAATGACTTGAAATTGTTAGAAGAAACCAAAGAAGGTCGAAATATTAATCGTCATTACTATAGCAATGAGGAAATAGCAGAAGAAGTTCAACGTCCTGTGGTGAAGGCCCTTCTCAATCTATTTTCTTTCCGTAATCGGTCAGAGGCCTTTGATCTAGAAGGAACTATAGAGGTGGAAACACCAACAGCTCACAGCATTGTAATCAAACGTCAAAATAAAGACAAGTCCGTAACAGCAGTAGCAGAAATTGATTTACAAAGTCAGACCTATCAAGTAGTGGAAAACGGCAGAAAAATTCAGTTCTAGTGCTATATTAATGAAAGAGTTTTTTTGTTGTGAAAACGTGTTCATTGTTCCCAAATGACGGAAAAAATGGTAGAATATAAAGATAGTTTAGCATTTATCTTCTGGAGAAATCCAGAACAGAAAGGATCCGTTTTGAAATCAATTGGATTACTGGATAAGATAAGAGGGCTTTCGAAAAAAGATTTCTTTTTGTATTTGATGATCATAAGTATCTTTTTACCTTTTTATTTGTTCTTAGCCCTCTTTGCTTTATATTTGATAGGTTTACTTGTTACTGGGGAGATGAAGGGAATTATCAAAGGATTAGCCAAACATCCTGTACTTCTCTTTTTTATTGCCTACAGTAGTATCATCTCTATCGTCGCTAAGAACTGGCTTGGATTGGTTGCATCTTTACTGATGTTTCTCTTCCTCATTTTCTTTAGTTTCTACCAGAAACGTCTGACACATGCTTTCTTTCGACTGATACTGCAGACAATCTTGTTTGGTAGTGTGCTCTCTGCGGCTTTTGCTACTTTGGAGCATTTCCAAATTGTAAAGAAATTTAACTATGCCTTTCTTTCGCCCAATATGCAGGTATGGCATCAGAATCGGGCAGAAGTGACCTTTTTTAATCCTAATTACTATGGAATTATTTGTTGTTTCTGTATCATGATTGCCTTCTATCTCTTTACAACGACCAAGTTGAATTGGTTGAAGGTATTCTGTGTGATTGCAGGCTTTGTTAATCTCTTTGGATTGAACTTTACTCAAAATCGAACTGCCTTTCCTGCTATTATCGCTGGAGCCATCATTTATCTCTTTACAACCATTAAAAACTGGAAGGCCTTTTGGCTTAGTATCGGGGTCTTTGCGATTGGCTTGAGTTTCCTTTTTTCTAGTGATTTGGGAGTTCGGATGGGGACTTTAGATTCCTCTATGGAAGAACGCATTTCTATCTGGGATGCTGGGATGGCCTTGTTTAAGCAAAATCCTTTTTGGGGGGAGGGGCCATTGACCTATATGCACTCTTATCCTCGGATAAATGCTCCTTATCATGAACATGCTCACAGCCTTTATATTGATACGATTCTGAGTTACGGAATTGTGGGAACCATTTTATTAGCTTTGTCTTCTGTTGCTCCTGTTCGTTTGATGATGGATATGAGTCAGGAGTCGGGGAAACGTCCAATTATCGGTCTTTATCTATCTTTCCTTACAGTGGTTGCTGTGCATGGAATCTTTGACTTGGCCCTTTTCTGGATTCAGTCAGGTTTCATTTTCTTGTTAGTTATGTGCAGTATTCCATTGGAGCGTCGAACCTTGGTATCAGACATGACGGATTAAGTTTATAAGATTGAAATCTTCTACCTTGAGTAGGAGATTTTTTACTGAGAAAAATTAGTTCTAAATCGAAATAGTTGACAATTGGAATAATAAGTATTATAATGTTTTTTATTCGTATCGATATAGAAATAAATTGGAGGTTTCATGAAATATTGTCATTTGGTAGCCCATCATATTCGTTTGTTGAATGGGCGGCTTTTTCAAAAGTTACTGAGACAAGACCCTGACTCTCTTTATCGGAGTGAGCAGGGAAAGATTTTAGCGGTTTTATGGAATAGTAAGACGGGCTGTGCAACTGCGACAGATATTGCGCTTGCGACTGGGCTTGCTAATAATACGTTGACGACTATGATAAAAAAGTTAGAGGAGCAAAATCTTATAACTGTCAGTCCGTGTGGAGAAGATAAGCGTAAGAAGTATTTAGTTTTAACAGAGTTGGGCAAGTCCCAGAAAGAAGTTGGGCAACGTGTCAGTCAGAGATTGGATACTATCTGTTACAAAGGATTTTCAGAGGAAGAAATTCGTCAGTTTGAAGGTTTTCAAGAAAGAATTTTGGCTAATCTGAAAGAGCAGGAAAATGAGGTTTAGAATGGGGTAAATTAGTTATTAAAAGTTTGGTAACTTGACAAACCGAGGAAAATTTTAAATTGAGGACAAAGAATGATTGAATACAAAAATGTAGCGCTACGCTACACAGAAAAAGATGTTTTGAGAGATGTCAATTTACGGATTGAGAATGGGGAGTTCATGGTTTTAGTTGGTCCATCTGGATCTGGTAAGACAACCATGATCAAGATGATTAACCGTCTTTTGGAACCAACTGATGGAAATATTTATATGGATGGCAAGCGCATCAAAGACTATGATGAGCGGGAACTTCGTCTTTCTACTGGTTATGTTTTACAGGCCATTGCTCTGTTTCCCAATCTAACGGTTGCGGAAAATATTGCCCTCATTCCTGAGATGAAGGGCTGGAGCAAGGAAGAAATTGCTCAGAAAACAGAAGAGCTTTTGGCTAAAGTTGGTTTACCAGTGGCTGAGTATGGACATCGACTTCCTAGTGAACTATCTGGCGGAGAACAGCAACGGGTTGGTATTGTTCGTGCTATGATTGGTCAGCCTAAGATTTTGCTTATGGATGAACCTTTTTCAGCCTTGGATGCCATTTCGAGAAAACAGTTGCAGGTTTTGACGAAAGAATTGCATAAAGAGTTTGGGATGACAACGATTTTTGTGACCCATGATACGGATGAAGCTTTGAAATTAGGTGACCGTATTGCTGTCTTGCAGGACGGAGAGATTCGTCAGGTGGCGAACCCTGAGACCATTTTAAAAGCTCCTGCAACGGACTTTGTAGCAGACTTGTTTGGAGGTAGTGTTCATGACTAATTTGATATCAACTTTTCAGGATCGTTTTGGTGATTGGGTAACAGCTCTATCTCAACATTTGCAGTTGTCACTTTTAACCTTGTTACTAGCTATTTTTATCGCGATTCCTTTGGCTGTTTATCTTCGTTATCATGAAAAGATGGCGGACTGGGTCTTGCAGATTGCAGGAATTTTCCAGACTATCCCGTCTCTGGCCTTGTTGGGACTCTTTATTCCCTTGATGGGAATTGGGACCTTGCCTGCTTTGACAGCACTAGTGATTTATGCGATTTTCCCAATTTTGCAAAATACCATCACTGGGCTAAAGGGAATTGATCCAAGTCTACAAGAGGCTGGGATTGCCTTTGGGATGACTAGATGGGAGCGTCTCAAGAAGTTTGAAATTCCACTTGCCATGCCTGTCATTATGTCTGGGATTCGGACGGCAGCGGTCTTGATCATTGGTACGGCGACCTTGGCTGCCTTGATTGGTGCAGGGGGACTGGGTTCCTTTATCCTTTTGGGAATTGACCGCAATAATACCAGTCTGATTTTGATTGGGGCCCTTTCTTCTGCAGTGCTGGCTATTGCCTTTAACTTCCTGCTAAAAGTGATGGAAAAAGCAAAATTGCGGACGATTTTCTCTGGTTTTGCCTTGGTGACCATATTGCTTGGTCTGTCTTATAGTCCAGCCCTCTTGGCTCAAAAAGAGAAAGAAAACTTGGTGATTGCTGGGAAATTGGGTCCAGAACCAGAAATTTTGGCCAATATGTATAAGCTGCTGATTGAAGAAAATACCAGTATGACTGCGACTGTTAAACCGAATTTTGGGAAAACAAGTTTCCTCTATGAAGCTCTGAAAAAAGGGGATATTGATATCTATCCTGAATTTACTGGTACGGTGACTGAAAGTTTGCTTCAGCCATCACCCAAGGTAGGTCATGAGCCAGATCAGGTTTATCAGGTGGCGCGTGATGGCATTGCCAAACAGGATCATCTGGCCTATCTAAAACCTATGTCTTATCAAAATACCTACGCTGTAGCTGTTCCGAAAAAAATTGCTCAAGAATATGGCTTGAAGACCATTTCGGACTTGAAAAAAGTGGAAGGGCAGCTGAAGGCCGGTTTTACTCTCGAGTTTAATGATCGTGAGGATGGAAATAAGGGCTTGCAATCAATGTATGGTCTCAATCTCAACGTAGCGACCATGGAGCCAGCTCTTCGCTATCAGGCAATTCAGTCAGGCGATATTCAAATCACAGATGCCTATTCGACAGATGCAGAGTTGGCGCGTTATGATTTACAGGTCTTGGAGGATGACAAGCAACTCTTCCCACCTTATCAAGGAGCGCCACTCATGAAAGAAGCTCTTCTCAAGAAACATCCTGAGTTGGAGACAGTTCTCAATAAACTAGCAGGTAAAATTACTGAAAGCCAGATGAGCCAGCTCAACTACCAGGTCGGTGTTGAAGGCAAGTCCGCAGAACAAGTAGCCAAGGAGTTTTTACAAGAACAAGGTTTGTTGAAGAAATAGATTGAAAATGTCAAACTCAACTTTGTTAAACGACCATATAGAAAACTGCTCAGACAATCTTGTCTGGGCTTTTTTGGTATCAGAATTAATGATTTTCATTTCTAAATGGAAAATAAGAGGAAATTTTTAGGATTTTCTAAAATTTTACTGTAAATACACTTGACTATTCACAAAATAGGTGTATAATGTGTTGTGAACTACTTAACAAATAAAGATTTCCAGCTCATGTCGACTAAGGATGGAAATCTTGTGTATAGACAGTTCAGTAGATATATAATAGAGCGTTGCGTCCGAAAGTCTATCCAGACACGGCTCTTTAAAAACAAAAGGAGAAGATTATGAAAACAGAACCGATTCATCGTACCAGTATGTGGAAATTTAAGTTAAGTGCTGCCACCATGACTTTGATTCCCGCTGCCGTGGGGATTAACTATGTTGCCAAAGCCTTGGCGGAGGGGTTAAAGTTGCCCGTTTGGCTGGGGTCTTTGGGAACCTTTCTTGCCAGCATGTTGGTTGGGCCGGTTGCCGGTGCCATTAGTGGTTTCATCAACAACGTGATCTATGGGCTGACCTTATCGCCAATTTCAACCGTGTATGCGATTACCAGCATCGGAATTGGGATTGCTGTCGGAGTTTTGCACGCCAATGGGTGGTTCTCGTCAGCGCGACGAGTATTTGTTTCTGCTATTATTATTGCCATCGTTTCAGCTGTCATTTCAACGCCGCTCAACGTCATCTTTTGGGGTGGTCAGACCGGTATCGCTTGGGGTGACTCATTGTTTGCGGTAATGGTCGCCAATCATGTACCAGTGTGGCTGGCCTCATTTATCGATGAGTTTGTCTTGGATATTTTGGATAAAGTCTGCGTGGCCTACCTGGCATTCTTCATCTATCGTCAGCTGCCGAAGCGGATGGTGCACTTCTTTAGCGATGATAAATGATGACTGATAAAACATTGATTTCTGGAGCGCCACGGGTCAAGCTCAAGTGGTACCAGGTGATCGATCCGATTACTAAGCTCTTGTTCATCTTGGACATGACGTTGTTGAGCTTTGCCAGTGTGAATTTATTGCTTCAGGCCGGATTAATTCTTGTCGCAACACTGCTATTGTTATTTTCCAAATTGAGTTCTACCACCTTTAAGGCGCTGGGATTCAGCCTGTTTCTGATTTGCACCATGCTGATCATCCAAGGGTTATTTTACAGTCGGAATCAAACTGTGCTGTTTTCTGTGCTTGGGGTGTCGTTCTACAAAGAAGGCCTGATTTACGCCACCACTCTGGGTTGTCGAGTATTGGTGATTATTTTGACCAGTGGCTTTTTTATGGTGACCACGAGTATTTCAGAAAACGCGGCCTATTTGGAACTGTCCGGATTGTCTTATAAAACCGTCTACGTTCTGATGTCGGTGTGTTATATTTTGCCGGAAATGATGCGCAATATGCGGAAAATCCAGCAGGCACAAAAAGTTCGCGGAACCAATCCGCAAAAAACGTTGATTCAGAAATTAAAGTCAGTCCTGCCGGTTCTAATTCCATTGGTGATTAAGACCTTGGATCAATCGATGACGCGGTCGATTTCTCTCCAACTGAGAGGTTTTGATAATCTCAACCGGACTGTCAGAACCTCCCAGCGAGTGTATCGCCTGTCGCGGACGCTGCACATTGGTCTGACTGGATTGGCAATTTTATTGATTGGGTGGAAGATATGGACGAAGATAAACGGATTGTAATTGAAAATTTGACCACCCGTTATCCGGGTACTGAGCAACCACAACTGCGTCAGATTAACGCGGAGGTTCATACCGGCCAGGTGGTTGGGATTATCGGGAATAGCCACTCCGGCAAATCGACTTTGTGCCGTGTGCTGGCAGGGGTCATTCCCAAAATTATGTCTGCTGAGATTGAGGGCGATTGGCACATGTTTGGCCAGCGAGTGTCTGACAATTGGCCCGTTTATAATGCCATGAATGGAGTTGTACTGCAAAATCCAGCTGGCCAACTAAGCGGGTTGGCAGACACGGTTGCCGATGAAATCGCCTTTGACTTGATTAATCAGGGAATGGCTGAAGGACTGATTCAAAAACGGGTTGAAGAAGTTGCCACGCAAATGGGGCTGATTGAACAGCTGAATTTGCGTCCCGAGAGCCTTTCCGGTGGTCAGATCCAGCGGTTGGCAATTGCCACGGCGATTGTGGCTAATCCGGCTGTTTTGATTATGGATGATCCGACCAGTGAGATGGATCCCCTTGGCCGCCGGCAATTTTTCCAATGGCTGGCCCAAGTCAAAGAGACGACTGTCTTCATTGTCACCAGTGAAATTGACGATTTGTGCGAAGTCGCCGACGTTGTGTGGGTGCTGCACGAGGGTCAAATGGTAGCCCAGGGCAGGCCGGGTGAGGTGTTTAATCATTTGGCAGCTGACTGGCAGATTCCAGCCCCGACAATCCAGCAACTTACTCAAAAAATGGATTGGCACTTGGCTGATGGCCGGTATCCGGTGAATTACGCTGATCTGAAGGAGGTTCGTTATGTCCACAATTGAACTGAGCCACCTGACGTTCACTTATCCGGAACGGTCCTTTAGCTTGGATGTTGAAGACAAACACTTCGCCGATCCGATGGTGGCGATTGTCGGCCAAAATGGTGCCGGCAAATCAACGCTCTTCAAATTGTTGACGGGTTTGCTGACACCACAAACCGGTGTGATTAAGATCGATGGAGAAAATTTTAATGATCTTAAACCAGTCGAAAAGTTACTGAAGGTTGGGATTACTTTTCAGAATCCTGACGATCAGCTTTTCAACCCGACCGTTCAACGAGAGGTGGAGTGGAATGTCGCGCAGGTCATGAATGACCACGACACGATTACGAGGCGGGCTTTAGCGGCTCTAAAAAGAGTTGGCTTGGATGATAAAACAGCTGAAAGTCCATATGACCTGTCATTGTCGGAACGCAAGCTGTTGAGCGTTGCCACAGTTTTGGCAGTGGATCCGGCGATTTATTTATTTGATGAGCCGATGATGTCGCTTGATTGGGAAAGCCGGCGCAAGTTGACCGCAATTTTCCATCAGTTGGCTGATTCGGGCCACCAAGTTGTGACCATCACCCATGACATGGATTGGGTCGCCGCCGAGTTTGAGTCGGTGTATGTTATGGAACACGGGAAGTTTGGCTTCGCCGGCAGTCCACGGGAATTGTTCAGCAATCACGAACTTGTCCAGCGAGTGGGATTACTACCACCGCGGATTATGGACATAGCGGAGTCGCTGGGTGATTCACAGACATATTTATCGGTTAATGATTATTGCCAGAAAAATCGAGATGTATAGAAAAAGTCACCTCTGCGGGTTTTCCAGGTTGAAGGATTAACTTCAGCTTCTGGCAAGAACTCACATGGGTGACTTTTGTGTTTAATAACGTTTCATGATCATCGGGTGCTTCCTCAGATCACTCGGTTTGATTTTACTTTGTTTCATGGTCATAATCATATACCATTTCTTTTGGATTTTTTGTTTGACTAATACAAAATAGGTCTTCATAGGTCTTCGCATTTTTAGCGCCCATTAGGATCATCAGTATAATTTTCTGAATTAGGAGACTGTCCCATCACTATTCGAACTTCGTCTCCCAACTTACGCTGTTCCCATTCATCCGTGAATCCTTTAAATCGCAATTCTGGAACTTTCTTTTTAACTGAATCATCTATTTTCGCCATAGTCCCCACCATTTTATTGGTTTTTCTTGTTTTTCTATCCTTTTTTGATCTTTGATTTGTTCCTGTAAATTTTCCAACTTCTCTTTAAGAGCGTTCACTTCATCTTTATATTGATTGTCTAAGTGTTTGAATTCTGTTTCCTGTGAGGGCATTTTGAGGGCTTTTAAGTTATCATTTTCCGCCTTGTATTCTTCTAGCAACTTTTTATCTTGCAAGGCTAATCGTTGTTACTGGTCTAACAAATTAGTTAATTTTTCTATTTGTTGGTCTTTGGTATTTGATTTGCTACTACTTTCTACTTTACCTAAAATTATTTTTTCTGCTTTAGAATTTATTAGATTAGACCCATTGGAACTTTTAAGCTGTAATTCTTTTGGTAACCTTTGGTAGTGATATTGAATATTTTGTTTTGTAACACTCAACTCATCCGCCAGCTCTTTGATCGTTTTTAAGTCTTCACTCATGGTTTAAGTCCTGCCTTTTAACCGTTGGTAGATATTGTTCAATGGCTTTTTTGAGGTAGCGTGCGATATTATGCTTAGAATATTCTTCACGTCTGCTGGCAACATAAGACAAGTGGTCTTTAACACTATTTAGCCCTCTTCATTCTTTCAGTTCGTCATAGAGGGGGTAAACATGGACTTGCAATCCTGCCATGATTTTTGTATCTTGCATTTCAAACGGACTTAGCAACATATTTTCTAGCAATAGCGTGGTGTACTTGCTTTTCATTGCTTCAATAGCTAGCTTATCTTCGGTTTCTGCTTTGCGTGCTTTATCTTCTTGATAGGCGGTATCTTCTAACTTATAGCTGTTATCGTCTGCTCGACGTTTCTTTCGTAACCAGATATCCAATGTTAAACCGTCCGCATCAATCGCTCGATAGAGATAATGCCAACGCCCCTTAATTTTGATATAGGTTTCATCCATTTTCCACGAATAGAAGGACTGTTTATTTTTCTTTTTCCAGAGATGATAGAGGATTTTACTGTATTCTTGAACCCACCGATAAATCGTAGTGTGACAAACATTTATTCCACGGTCATAAAGCAATTCCTGAACTTCACGATAGCTCAGATTGTAACGTAGGTAATAACCAACAGCGACAATGATGACGTCTTGTTGGAATTGTTTGCCTTTAAAATGATTCATCTCTCAAACCTTACTAACCTTTTTTCTGCTCTTTGAGAAGCTGAAGGTCGTGCTAGTAACTACCTATTTGGTTTGATTAATCCCATCATTTATCTGGTGCTTGCCCTTCAAAAAGGCTTCTATGGTGAGGTTTTAACAACTCTCTATTTTACAATTATGCAGCCAATTGGTCTCTTGGTTTGGATTTATCAAGCCCAGTTTAAGAAAGAACAACAAGAGTTTGTCGCACGTAAACTAGACGGCAAGGGTTGGACAAAGTATCTTTCTATTAGTGTTCTTTGGTGGTTGGTATTTGGGTTCATTTATCAGTCTATCGGAGCCAATCGTCCTTATCGTGATTCTATCACCGATGCAACCAATGGGGTTGGGCAAATTCTCATGACAGCTGTTTACCGTGAACAATGGATATTCTGGGCAGCTACCAATGTCTTTTCTATCTATCTCTGGTGGGGAGAAAGCTTGCAAATTCAAGGGAAATACCTGATTTACCTGATCAATAGTCTAGTTGGGTGGTATCAGTGGAGCAAGGCAGCAAAGAGTGTTTAAAAAGTAAAAAAGGATCGGATGATCCTTTTTTATGTTAGAGCAAAATGAATAATACCGTAATGATAATAGCGCTCGTTATACGAACGATGTGGTGCGATATATGTTGGTTTTCTTGCTGTCGCCCGTTCCAGTAGGCACCATAGCAGACGATACTCGAACCCACAATCCATAGTAGAATGGTTGCCAGTGGGACGAAGTAAAAGATAGCTAGAGCCAGAGAAGTGATGCAACTGCCGACCAAGATGCACGTGTTTCCCAAACTGTAGTTCTTTTGTTTCATGGCTGAAAAAGCAGCAGCAAGGTGAAGTAATGAGAATGCGAGAGCTAGTACGATTGTTAGTATTCCTAGAATCATCGAAGTTAACATAGTTGGTTCCTTTCTGAGTTACAGGCTTAGTTATCAAGTGGAGTTGTAGAGGTCATCTCCATTACATCAAGGTAAAATCTCACCACTTGCTCTTCGGTATAAGATTTTCCTTTTTTTAGCCACCAAGTTAGAGTCTCGATAAAGTTCGTCACAACAAAATGTTGGAGGTAGGAGGCCGGAATGTTTGGATAGGCCTCTTGCAAGTCCCCCGCCACCATTGGATAAACGTGGTGTTCGAGCTCCTTGTGTAGTTGGCGGAGGAAGTAGTCGTTTTTGGAAAAAAGGAGACTGGTAACATGGTCCTGGTTTTTCTGAAAATGTAAAAAGATATGTGCGAGGTAGTCCTCGGTAGTAAGGTGTTCTTCCCTTTCAAAGAGATGATGAAAGAGGTAGCGACAGAGCTCATCTAAAAGGAGTTCCTTACTTTCGTAATGACAGTAAAAAGTAGAACGTCCAACATCTGCTAGGTCAATGATATCCTGAACAGTAGTGGCATCATAGCCCTTATCGTTCAAAAGTTGTAAAAAAGCTTGATAGATGGCTTTTTTAGTCTTACTAACCCGACGGTCTCTTTTTGGCATATAGACACTTGAGACAAACTGTTCAGAACTGAACAGGACTGACAGTTTGCTTCTATCCTTTCTTTGGATTTTATTAGATAATACAAATGAAAGAAGTATGTATATACCCATTATACCAAAGGAGGGAGAGAAATGAGTTCTAAAACATCTATCTGGTTAGCTTTTTTCTTAAATTTAAGCTATGCGATTGTTGAGTTTATCGCAGGAGGAATCTTTGGTTCAAGTGCAGTTCTTGCTGATTCTGTTCATGACTTGGGAGATGCTATGGCTATTGGCCTATCAGCCCTTTTAGAAACGATCTCCAACCGTGAAGAAGATAGACAGTACACCTTGGGTTACAAACGTTTTAGTCTTTTAGGGGCCATGCTAACGGCTGTGATTCTTATGATAGGGTCTGTCCTAGTGATCTTGGAAAATATCACAAAGATTGCTCACCCGCAACCCGTTAATGAAAATGGTATCCTCTGGCTGGGAATCATTGCAGTAACTATTAATGTGCTAGCAAGTCTGGTAGTTCGTAAAGGAAAGACAAAGAACGAGTCAATTCTTAGCTTGCATTTTTTGGAAGACACTCTTGGTTGGTTGGCTGTCATTCTAATGGCGATTATCCTCCGATTTACAGATTGGTATATCCTTGATCCACTTTTATCTCTGGTTATTTCTATCTTTATTCTGTCGAAAGCCATTCCTCGCTTTTGGAGCGCACTGAAAATTTTCCTAGATGCTGTGCCAGAAGGAGTCGAGACAAGTGATTTGGAGAAGGATTTAGAGGCTCTACCCAACGTCAACAGTGTCAATCAACTTAGCATTTGGTCCATGGACGGTCTAGAGAACAATGCTATTGTTCACATCTGTATCGAGGACTGGGAGCAGATGATGGAGACCAAAGAAGTGGTGCGTCAATGCTTAGAAGAAAGAGACGTGCAGAATATCACTATTGAAGTGGATAGCAGTCAAAGTAATCATGCGCAACATAAGCGGAGGGTGAGAGAGTTAGAGCAGAAGCATGGGCATCATCATTAGAAAAGACGACCTCAATAAGAGGTCGTTTTGATATTCTATTCATTCCGTGTACTTTCTCTCAATGTCAGTCTGGTGCCCAGCATGGTTAGGCTAGGTATTTTGCGACCGTGTAGAACTTCCTTGTTAAGAATATCCATCCCTGCTCGGCCCATTTCTTCGGTATAGACAGTGATGCTAGAAAGGGGAGGATAGACCTGCTTAGTCAGGCTGGTGTCGTTAAAAGAAATGAGGCTGACGCGGTCTGGTAGGCTGATTCCAGCTTCTTGAAGGGCACGAAGGGCGCCGATGGCTAAACTATCGCTGGCAGCGAAAAAGGCTGGTGGGAGTTGTTCTCCTAGCTTGTGAATGGCCTCCTTCATCAAGTCATAGCCAGACTGGGCAGTAAAGCTCCCCTGAAAGACCAGTTCTTCATGGTAGATACCATTTGCTTGGGTAATGTCTTTGAAATTCTCTAGCCGCTTATCCTGGATAATTTCTTCCTGGTCGGTTGTTTCCTCAAGGCCTGTGAGAATTCCAATACGGTTCATCCCTTGGCTGAGGAAATGGTCTACAACTTGTTTCACAGCAGTGTAAAAGTCAGTGATAATACAGGTATGACCTAATGAGAGGGTATCGCTGTCTATAAAGACTAAAGGTTTTTGGTATTCTTCAAAGGCAGCAATCTGAGCTCGGCTGAACTTTCCGATGCAGAGAATGCCGATCACTTCCTCGCTTAATGTAAAAGGATGGTCGTTAAAATAGCGCAAGATATCATAGTCCAACTCTTGGGCTCTTTTTTCAATACCGAGACGAATCTGGTAGTAGTAGAGGTCGTCCAACTCCCCTTGTTCGCTGACCCATTGGATAATGGCAATCTTTTGCTTTGGTTTGTGGGATTCGCCTGTCTTGAGGTGCTTAGTATAGCCCAGCTCTTCCGCGACGGTTAAAATACGGTGTCTGGTTTCTTCTGTGACAGATAGGCTCTGGTCGCGATTGAGGACACGAGATACGGTCGCAATAGAGACAGAGGCTAGCTGTGCGATGTCTTTTAAGGTAGCCATAAATCCTCCTCCTTTTAGGTTAGTATATCATATTTTTCTGATTTTTACTGATAGTTTAGTAAAAGTTTAGTAAAAAGGATTGACCTTGGCAAATGCCTTGGATACAATAGAAGAAAACGATTACACGTTAAGATGACTTAACGGACAGTCAAAGGAGAATTTATATGACACAACATCTTACTACTGAAGCCCTTCGCAAAGATTTTCTTGCCGTTTTTGGTCAAGAAGCAGACCAAACTTTCTTTTCACCAGGTCGTATCAATCTGATTGGTGAACACACGGACTACAACGGTGGTCACGTTTTTCCAGCTGCTATTTCTTTGGGAACTTATGGTGCAGCTCGCAAGCGTGACGACCAAGTCTTGCGTTTCTACTCAGCCAACTTTGAGGACAAGGGTATCATCGAAGTGCCTCTTGCTGACCTCAAGTTTGAAAAAGAGCACAGCTGGACCAACTATCCAAAAGGGGTTCTTCATTTCTTGCAAGAAGCTGGACATGTGATTGACAAAGGGTTTGATTTTTATGTTTATGGAAATATCCCAAATGGTGCAGGCTTGTCATCATCAGCATCATTGGAACTTTTGACAGGGGTAGTGGCAGAGCATCTCTTTGGTTTAAAACTAGACCGTTTGGATTTGGTTAAAATCGGAAAACAAACAGAGAACAACTTTATCGGAGTCAACTCTGGTATCATGGACCAGTTTGCTATCGGTATGGGTGCTGACCAACGCGCCATTTACCTAGATACCAATACGTTAGAATACGACTTGGTGCCGCTTGATTTGAAGGACAATGTTGTTGTCATCATGAACACCAACAAACGCCGTGAATTGGCAGATTCTAAATACAATGAACGCCGTGCTGAGTGTGAAAAAGCAGTAGAAGAACTGCAAGCCGCTTTGAATATTCAGACCTTGGGTGAATTGGATGAGTGGGCCTTTGACCAATACAGCTACCTAATCAAAGACGAAAATCGTTTGAAACGTGCTCGCCATGCTGTGCTTGAAAACCAACGTACCCTCAAAGCTCAAACAGCCCTTCAAGTAGGTGATTTGGAAACATTTGGTCGCTTGATGAATGCATCTCACGTTTCTCTTGAGCATGATTATGAAGTAACTGGCTTGGAATTGGATACCCTTGTTCACACTGCTTGGAATCAGGAAGGTGTTCTGGGTGCTCGTATGACAGGGGCAGGATTTGGCGGATGTGCCATTGCCTTGGTGCGAAAAGATGCTGTTGAGGCCTTTAAGGAAGCTGTTGGCAAGCACTACGAGGAAGTCGTTGGATACGCTCCAAGCTTCTATATCGCTGAAGTTGCAGGTGGCACTCGCGTTTTAGACTAGGAGAGAAGTAAATGGACGCTGTAATATTTGATTTAGATGGCTTATTAGCTGATACTGAGATCATTTCTCTAAAAGTTTATCAAGAATTGCTTAAAGATTTTGGAATTCCTTTCACAGAAGAAATATATTCTAGAGAATACAGTGGACATAGGGAAGAGGAGAATGTTCAACGATTTTTAGATACCTATGATTTACCTTGGAACTTTGACCAAACCTTGGAAAAAGTTTATGAACTGGAAGCTCGAATATTAGCCAAAGGTGTAAATTTAAAAAAAGGTGCTAAAAATTTGCTTGCTTTTTTGCAAAGAGAAGGTATTCCAATCGCTTTAGCAACTTCAAGTGTTGAATCTAGAGCTAGAATGATTTTGGATAGTAATGGTATACTGTCCTTATTTGACCATCTAGTTTTTTCAAAAGATGTAAAGCGAAGCAAACCTTACCCTGATATATTTTTAAAGGCCTGTAGTGATTTGAATGTTTTACCAGAGAATTGCTTAGTATTAGAGGATAGTGAAGCAGGGATTGAAGCAGCGTATAGAGCTGGGATACCAGTTATTTGTATTCCAGACTTGGAAATGCCAGCACAGTCTTTCTTAAATAAAACAGAACAAGTTTTTCAGGATTTAGATGCTGTCAGAGACTATTTAGAAAGTAAGAAGGAGAATCAATGAGTCAGGGAATTCTAGATGCATTTATCACGGAAGTCATTGCTGGAAGTTCATTTGAGGAAATGGATCGAATCTACCTAACCAATCGTGTTTTGGCACGAGTGGGTGAAGGTGTTTTGGAAGTTGAGACGGATCTGGATGAGTTGATTGACCTCAAGGACCAGTTAGTCGAGGAAGCGGTTCGATTAGAGAGGATTGAGGATAGTCAGACTGCGCGTGAAATCCTCGGTGCTGAACTGATGGACTTGGTGACGCCTTGTCCAAGTCAGGTTAATCGTGACTTTTGGACAACCTACGCCCAATCTCCCGAACAGGCGATAGCGAATTTTTACCAGCTCAGCCAGAAAAACGACTACATCAAGCTCAAGGCCATTGCTAAGAATATCGCTTATCGTGTTCCATCTGACTATGGAGAACTTGAGATTACCATCAACCTCTCTAAGCCTGAAAAGGATCCAAAGGAGATTGCGGCGGCCAAGTTGGTGCAAGCTAGCAATTATCCCCAATGTCAGCTCTGTCTAGAGAATGAAGGCTACCATGGTCGGGTTAACCACCCAGCTCGCAGCAATCACCGCATTATCCGTTTCGAAATGGCGGGTCAGGAGTGGGGCTTCCAGTATTCGCCCTATGCTTATTTTAATGAGCACTGTATTTTCTTAGACGGCCAGCACCGTCCCATGGCCATTAGTCGTCAGAGTTTTGAGCGCCTGCTGGCGATTGTAGAGCAATTTCCAGGCTATTTTGCAGGTTCGAATGCCGACCTGCCAATCGTGGGAGGCTCTATTCTGACTCATGATCACTATCAAGGAGGCCGTCACGTATTTCCTATGGAATTGGCTCCCTTGCAAAAGACTTTCCGATTTACTGGATTTGAGCAGGTCAAGGCTGGGATTGTCAAGTGGCCTATGTCAGTGCTACGCTTGACTTCAGATTCCAAGGAGGATTTGATCAACTTGGCGGATAAGATTTTGCAGGAATGGCGCCAGTATTCAGACCCTGAAGTACAGATTTTGGCAGAGACAGACGGGACACCGCATCACACCATTACACCCATTGCCCGTAAACGCGATGGACAGTTTGAGTTGGACTTGGTCTTGCGAGACAATCAGACATCGCCAGAGCATCCTGATGGCATCTATCATCCCCACAAGGATGTTCAACATATCAAGAAGGAAAATATCGGCTTGATTGAGGTCATGGGCTTGGCTATCCTGCCACCACGTCTGAAAGCAGAAGTGGAGCAAGTTGCCAGCTATCTTGTAGGCGATGATGAAGCAGTTGCCTCTTATCATCAGGAATGGGCAGACCAGCTCAAAGATCAACATCCGGACCTAGCGGATAAAGAAAAATCCCTTGAAATCGTCAAGGACTCTGTGGGCGCTATTTTTGCGCGTGTTTTGGAGGACGCAGGGGTTTATAAGCAGACGGAACAAGGACAGGCAGCTTTTATGCGCTTTGTAGAACAGGTAGGAATTTTACCAGACTAGGAGCTTTCTCCTTGCACAGTCCTACAAAAAGTAGTATCATAGTGTCGTTTGAACTATCAGGAGGAAACGATGAAAGATTTTCATTTTGACGCTATATCTGCTTTTGAAAATTACGAAATAGAAAAAATGAGAGACGGTCATGTTGTGGTGACGACAAAAGTAGTGGACTCGTCGCTCAATTACTATGGCAATGCCCATGGAGGCTATCTCTTCACCCTTTGTGACCAGATTAGTGGTCTAGTGGTTATCTCGCTGGGGCTTGATGGAGTGACGCTTCAGTCCTCTATCAACTACCTTAAGGCAGGAAAACTTGACGATGTACTGACCATTAAAGGAGAATGTGTCCATCAAGGTCGCACAACTTGTGTCGTGGATGTGGATATCACCAATCAAGAAGGCAGAAATGTCTGCAAAGCCACCTTTACCATGTTTGTCACAGGCCAGCGGTCAGAAGACAGACAGGTAAGGATATAAAGATAAATGAGTAGGAAAAATATATTCTACTCATTTTAAATTTATAAGAGTAGTAAAATACCAAGCTAATGGTTATGTTTCTGTGGTATAATACTAAGTATGAATATTGAACAAACGAAAAAAATTATTCTACAACCATTCACTAAATGGACAGGCGGTAAACGACAATTATTACCTATCATAAAAGAACTTATGCCTGAAACGTATAATGATTATTATGAACCTTTTATCGGAGGGGGGGCATTATTTTTTGATATAGCTCCTGAAAGGGCTGTTATTAATGATTATAATTCTGAGTTAACCAACTGTTATCAACAAATCAAGGATAATCCTCAGGAGTTAATTGACTTATTGAAGTATCATCAGGAAAATAATTCAAAAGATTATTACTTACAATTACGATCAGCTGATCGTGATGATAGAATAAACAATATGTCCGATGTCCAAAGAGCTGCTCGAATTCTATATATGCTAAGAGTCGATTTTAATGGCTTATATCGAGTGAATTCTAAAAATCAATTCAATGTACCATACGGTAGCTATAAGAATCCTAAAATTGTTGATGAAGAGCTAATATTTGCTATTTCAGATTATCTAAATAACAATCTAATAGAAATTAGAACGGGCGATTTTGAGGATGCACTCTTAAATGTTCAAAAAGGAGATTTTATTTATTTCGATCCTCCGTATATTCCATTATCTGATACAAGTGCTTTTACATCGTACACTCATGAAGGTTTTTCTTATGATGATCAAGTTAGATTAAGAGATACATTTAGGAGACTAAGTGATGCAGGTGCTTATGTTATGTTGTCAAATTCATCGAGTCATTTAGTAGAGGAATTATATCGAGATTTTAATATCCATTATGTAGAGGCTATACGAACAAATGGAGCTAAGTCTTCAAGTCGAGGAAAAATTTCTGAAATTATAGTTACAAATTATGAAAATTAACGAATATAAGTATGGGGGTGTTTTAATGACAAAACCATACTATAATAAAGACAAAATGATTCTTGTTCATGCAGATACGTTTAAATTATTATCAAAAATGAAACCAGAGAGTATGGATATGATCTTTGCTGACCCACCATATTTTTTAAGTAATGGTGGAATATCTAATTCAGGGGGACAAGTTGTTTCTGTTGATAAAGGAGATTGGGATAAGATTTCTTCCTTTGAGGAAAAGCACGAATTCAATCGTAAATGGATACGTTTAGCAAAAGAAGTTTTGAAACCTAATGGGACTATATGGATTTCAGGGAGTCTGCATAATATTTACTCAGTTGGAATGGCATTAGAGCAAGAAGGTTTTAAAATTCTAAATAATATTACTTGGCAGAAAACAAACCCTGCCCCCAACTTATCTTGTCGTTATTTTACTCATTCTACTGAAACTATTTTATGGGCAAGAAAAAACGATAAAAAAGCTCGCCATTATTATAATTACGATTTGATGAAAGAGCTGAATGATGGTAAACAAATGAAAGATGTTTGGACAGGAGCGTTGACGAAAAAAGCTGAAAAATGGGCTGGGAAGCATCCAACACAAAAACCAGAATATTTACTGGAACGTATTATTTTAGCATCTACTAAAGAAGGAGACTATATTTTAGATCCATTTGTTGGCAGTGGCACTACGGGTGTTGTTGCAAAGCGATTAGGTAGAAGATTTATAGGTATCGATGCTGAAAAAGAATATTTAAAAATTGCAAAGAAGAGGTTGGAAGTATAGAGAAGTGTTAGAGTTAGGTGAGTATGCAACTTATAAAGAATTTGGTCTTGAACTTATTAACTGTTTAGAACATTCTGGTTTTTCCGAGTCAATTAAAGAGGGAGAAGAAGCTAAATCTAGAATCCTTATAACACCTCAAGATATAACGTTGGTATTTTATGGATATAAGGCAACAAACGAGGAGACTAAAAAACGATTAAAGAGAAATTCTTACGATTGTTTAGTGAGATATAAGGAAGAAGATGTAAGCTTTATAACAATCTGTAAGGAAATAATAGAAAAATGTCATATTGAAAAATTTCCTGTAAAACTAATAAAGAATATAGTATATATTGTCTTGAGGTCAATATCACAAAGGCCATTAACAACAATAGAATCTACAATTTCAGATTATTTATTAATTGAAAACCAACTAATTAGAATTAATAATCCATTATATAATGACAGATATCTATCATCAGAAGAAATTGATAATGGTATTAAAGAGTTAAGAAGTGTATTAGCTTCATTGAATGATGTTGGAAAATTTTCCTTGCAAGAAATTATAAATATAATAAGTTATATTGCAATTATTGAGGAATTTAATTATCCGAAACTTGAGGGTAATACTAAATATAGAGGACGTTCAGATTGTTTTGGTAGATATATTGAGGTTTTATTTGGTGATATAGATGAACTTAGTAGACATATTTCTGAACAATCTTTTTCTGTAGGTGCGCATTTTATTCACGATCAAAGATACCAAGATTATTATTTAACTAAATATATAGAGATAGATAGACTTGAGTTGAACAATCAAGGTGAATATTTTTAAGAAAGGAATCTTATGAATCTATTAAATTATCATAAATTATCGTCAGAAGAGCGCTTGGGAAAATTTCTTTCTACGCTTTCAATTACCAACAGAACGCCAGAGTACTATGTGAATTGGAATAAAGTTAATCGTGAGACCAAGAAGTATGAACTAGAGTTGAATACATTAAACTACTTAATTGGTAAAGACGATATCTATTCAGAAGCATTACACTTATTCACTAAACAACCCAATTTGTTAAAAGCAATTCCTAGTCTGATTGCAAGTCGAGATAAAGTTTTGGATGTTTTAACAATAGATGAAAACGATAATATGTCTTTTGAGCAATTGGATTTCAAAACGATAGACACTAGTAAAATAGATGATTACATGAAATTTATTGAGCAATCTGGTTTACTAAATTTTTTACAACAACATGCTAATCGTTCATTAGTTGATTATGTTTATGGAGTAGAGACTGGATTAGACAGCAATGCACGAAAAAACCGAAGTGGAACAACCATGGAGGGGATTTTAGAGAGACATGTAGCAAAAATTTCTCAGGAACAAAAACTGGAATGGAAATCTCAAGCTACAGCCCAATTTATTAAGGATAAGTGGGGGATTAAAGTACCTGTTGATAAGTCTGAGAGAAGATTTGATGTTGCAGTTTATTCCCGAGAAAAACATAAGGTTTGGCTGATTGAAACGAATTACTATGGCGGAGGAGGAAGTAAACTAAAAGCGGTGGCTGGAGAATTTACTGAACTTAGTCAATTTGTTATTACCTCAGATGACGATGTTGAATTTGTTTGGGTTACTGATGGTCAAGGATGGAAAACAGCCCACTTACCACTAGCAGAAGCATTTAGCCATATTACGAATGTATTTAATTTAGAAATGTTAAGAGAAGGATTTTTAGCTGATTTATTTTTACAATGATTGTTCATTAGCTATATACAAAAAAGAGGCTCACACCTCTTTTTCTTATTTCTTTTTCCGGTTTAATACTGCATTGAGGACAATGGCCAGTAAGCTGGCTACGACGATTCCGTTTGAGAAGAACATTTGGAAGGCTGTTGGCATGCTGACAAAGAGATTACTATTGTTGAGTCCGACACCTGCAGCGATGGAGACAGCTGCAATAAGGAAGTTGTGTTCATTGTTAGCAAAGTCAACACGGGCTAGGATTTGCATCCCTTGAAGGGAAACAAAACCAAACATTACCAGCATGGCCCCTCCAAGGACAGGGCTCGGAATGATTTGGGCGAGCGCGCCAAACTTAGGAAGGAGTCCAAGGAGGACTAGAAAACCAGCTGCGTAGTAGATTGGCAGGCGAGTCTTGATACCTGACAATTTAACCAAACCAACGTTTTGTGAAAATCCTGTGTAAGGGAAGGTGTTAAAGATTCCTCCGAGAAGTACGGCTAAACCTTCTGCACGGTAACCGTTGCGCAGGCGCGTACTGTCGATTGGGTCTTTCGTGATATCAGACAAGGCTAGGTAAACACCAGTTGACTCAACCATAGACACCGTTGCAATAATACACATCATGACGATGGATGAGATTTCAAAACTCGGTACACCAAAGTAGAGGGGAGTTGGAACATGGACAAGCGGAGCTGCCGCAACAGGGGAGAAATCTACCAAGCCCATGGTAGCAGCAATGGTAGTTCCAACGACCAACCCAATCAAAATCGAAATCGACTTGATAAATCCTTTGGTAAAGATGTTGATCAAGAGGATAATCAAAACAGTGATAGCAGCAAGCAAAAGGCTTTGACCAGTTGGCTCTGGGACATTATTTCCCATATTTCCAATAGCGACAGGAATTAAGGTCAATCCAATCGTGGTAATGACAGAGCCTGTTACGATAGATGGGAAGAGATTGGCAACTTTTGAGAAAATACCTGAAATCAGAACCACATAAATCCCTGATGCGATAAGGGCACCAAACATAGCCCCACTACCGTGGCTTTGCCCAATCATAATCAAAGGAGCGACGGATTGGAAGGCAACTCCAAGAACGACTGGTAGTCCAATCCCAAAGTATTTGTTGAGTTGGAGTTGAAGGAAGGTGGCCACCCCACACATGAAGATATCTGTGGAGATTAGGTAGGTCAACTGCTCAGCCGAATAGCCAAGAGCTGTCGCAATCATGATGGGAACCAGGATAGAACCTGAGTACATGGCTAGTAAGTGCTGCAAGCCAAGAACGGCTGCTTGCGAATGTTTTTCTTGTTTTTGCATTAGAGATCTGCCTCCTTAAATACGACCTGACCATTTTCGAAACGATCCAAGCGAGCCAGTGATAGGACAGGGTAGCCTGCTTTTTCAAGCAAATCACGACCATCTTGGAAAGATTTTTCAATCACGATGCCTATCGCTTCAACTTTTGCTCCAGCTTGTTCGATGATTTGAATCAAGCCTTTGGCAGCTTGGCCATTAGCAAGGAAATCATCGATAATCAAGACCTTGTCCTCTGGTGAGAGGAATTTTCCAGCGATGGAAACGGTGCTGGTCACCTGCTTGGTAAAGGAGTAGACTTGGGCGGTTAAGATGCCTTCGTTCATGGTGATGTTTTTAGCTTTCTTGGCGAAAATCATGGGCACATTTAAGGCTTCAGCTGTAAAAACGGCTGGGGCAATGCCTGAAGCTTCAATGGTTACGACCTTGGTAATGCCAGCAGAAGCGAATTTGTCCGCAAATACCTTACCAATCTCTCGCATCAAGCTAAAGTCAACTTGGTGGGTTAAAAAGGAATCCACCTTGAGGATATTATCACCCAAGATATGCCCATCCTCGAGGATGCGCTCTTCTAATAATTTCATAAGACCTCCTAAAGTCTAAAAGCAAGTTTACTTGTTGGTTAAATATTTCTATAGTGAACCAGTTTGCTAGTACTAAATATTTGATAAAACTAGTACGAGCGAAGCGAGTTTTATCAAATATTTCCCGCCGTAGTGGTATCATAGACAATAATCTTGTTATTGTCTATGACGGGATTTTTGAGAGTAAAATAGTTCGGGGAACTATTTTAGCCTAAGCCTAGAAATGAAAGAGCTAGAGGCTCAAAAATTAGGGATGAAATTCCGAAGGAAGTTGCTCCCGTCCGCACTAATTAAGGGAAATATTAAAAATATTTAGTTTACACTTAAAGGCGTGCTTTAACAAAAATATTCAAAAAGGACCTACTTAATCCCCTAAGTAAGTCCCCAAAATAGGCATGGCCAACACCATACCTTCAGCTGACATACTCATTGTTAGGTGTTCCGGCACCTTGTAGAAACGTCGTGCCAATTCACGACATAAACAAGTAAAATGATATTCAATTTTAAATAGGCCACTGCCAATGTTTTTATTTTACACCAATTAGCTTTATAAATCAAATATTTTGTTAGCAAATAGATCATAAAAGCGAACGAATAAAAGGCTGCAACGCTAGAAAGTATTGTAGCCTTTTATTCTTCTATTCGCTAAATCTTAAAAAATAACCATCTGGATCCAAAACTGCAAATTCATGAGGATAGATATAATGATCTCCAACACGAAATGTTCTCTTAGTCAAAGGACGATAAATTGGATAGTTGGCCTCCAGCAGTTTTTGGTGGAGCTGAGGGACATCTTCAATGCCAAAGGAAATATTGACACCGCGCCCGAAAGGATAGGTTAGTTGGGCTAATTCTTCTGTGCTGCCTTCTTCTAGCATAAGTTGGCAGTCTTCAAGCGAGAGGAAGAGAAATTTCTCCTCTGGACGCTCGTATTCGACAGAAAATCCCAGCAAATCGCAGTAGAAGTGGCGTGACTTTTCGAGGTCAGATACTACAAATTCAGGAATGACAGCTTGATAGTCCATTAGCTTTCTCCTTAGAGTTCAATTTCCAATACAATCGGCGTATGGTCTTGACGCGCACCCGAGTCAATCATGTCAGACTTGGTCACCTTGTCAGCCACGCGGTTGCTAGTGAGGCAGTAGTCGATTCTCCAGCCTGTATTGTTGATTTTAGAAGTCTTGCTGCGTTGTGCCCACCAAGTATAGCGCTCTGGGACATCACCGTGAATGTGGCGGAAGGTGTCGGTAAATCCAGTTGCCAAGAGGTTGGTAAAACCAGCACGTTCCTCGTCTGTAAAACCAGGTGAACGGCGGTTGCTGGCAGGATTTGCAAGGTCGATTTCCTTGTGAGCTACGTTGTAGTCTCCAGTCGCAAGGACTGGTTTTTCTTTGTCTAGTTGCGCCAAATACTCAGCATATTTGACATCCCAGAGTTGGCGTTCTTCCAAGCGTTTGAGCCCGTCGCCAGCGTTTGGAGTGTAAACTTGGGTCACGAAAAATGTATCAAATTCCAAGGTGATGATACGGCCTTCTAAGTCCATGGTAGAAGGAGCCCCGATTTCTGGGAAGCTAATCGTTGGTGTGAGTTCTTTCTTATAAAGGAACATGGTTCCAGCGTAGCCTTTGCGGGCAGGCTCTTGAGAGGAACGCCAAGTGTTTTCATAACCTGGGAAGAGTTCTTCAAGTACTTCTAGGTGTTTCTTTGTAGGGCCCTTGGCAGAAAGCTTGGTTTCCTGGATAGCGATAATATCAGCATTTTCGGCTACCAAGGTTTGTAGGACTTCTTGGGACAATTTTGCACGAGCTGAGTCGCTCGTTAGGGCTGCATTGAGGGAATCAATATTCCATGAGATGAGTTTCATAAAGTTACCTTTTTCATTCAGATTATAGATTTTATTATACCAAAAAAAGGTCTATTTCCCCAACGTATGGCTTGAAAAATCACTCTCTTTCGTTTATAATTAAGAATGATTTTATGAAAGGGAGTGAAAATAAATGAAATTTTACTCATATGACTATGTACTTAGCCAAATCAGTCAGCAAAATGGCATCATGATTGGCTTTGGAATTGTTCTCCTAGCTATCACAGGATTTTTTGCTTTTAAAGCCTATCGAGATAAAAAGGGGACTAAGTTTCGGGAATTGGTCATGATTTTGGCCTTGACCTTGGTGGCCATGCTTTTGGTGACAATCTCAAAATACCAGACCAATCAAGCCTCTAACAACCAATTTCAAACTTCACTTCATTTCATAGAGGTTGTTTCCAAAGACTTGGGGGTGGATAAATCAGAAGTTTACGTTAATACTTCAGCTGCCACTGATGGAGCGCTTGTCAAGGTAGGTCCAAATTTCTACCGCGCCATGAACGGGAGCCAACCAGACAAGTATCTTTTAGAGAAATTAGAATTGAATCAAACAGACGCTATTGAATTGGTGGAGGTAAACAAATGACACTCAACTATATGGAAATTTTAATCAAACTGGCCTTGGGTCTTTTCTCTCTTGTTTTTGTTATTAATGTGACAGGAAAGGGGAATCTAGCACCTAACTCTGCTACAGACCAAATTCAGAACTATGTTCTTGGTGGTATCATCGGTGGGGTAATTTACAATAGTTCAATCAGTATCCTGCAATACGCAGTGATTCTGATGATGTGGACGATTTTGGTTTTGACCCTCAAGTGGCTTAATAACAATGTTCGTTTTGTCAAACGCTTGATTGATGGTAAACCGACTCTGCTCATCAAAAATGGGCAGATTGACCCAGAAGCCTGTCGTTCAGTTGGTTTGTCTGCGGCAGAAGTTGCTCTCAAACTTCGTAGCCAAGGAATTTTCCAGATGAAGCAAGTCAAATGCGCTGTGCAGGAGCAAAATGGCCAACTCATCGTGGTCCAAATGGGAGATGAAAATCCTAAGTATCCAGTTGTGACTGACGGTGTGATACAAGTCGATGTTTTGGAGTCGATTGGTCGTAGCGAAGAGTGGCTGCTTGATAACCTCAACAAGCAAGGACATGACAATGTAGCTAATATCTTTATCGCTGAGTATGACAAGGGTGCCGTTACAGTCGTAACCTATGAATAAGAAAAACCTGGGGTCTTGGCCTCAGGTTTCTATTTGCAATCAGAAAGGGATTTTATGTCCATTATTCAAAAACTTTGGTGGTTTTTCAAGTTAGAAAAACGCCGTTATCTAGTCGGAATCGTGGCCCTGGTCTTGGTTTCCGTCCTTAACCTCATTCCCCCAATGGTTATGGGGCGGGTCATTGATGCCATTACATCGGGGCAATTAACCCAGCAGGACTTGCTTTTGAACCTCCTTTATCTGCTTCTTGCAGCTTTGGGTATGTACTATCTACGCTATGTTTGGCGCATGTATATCCTTGGGACTTCCTATCGTCTGGGGCAGATTATGCGGTCTCGCTTGTTTGAGCATTTCACAAAAATGTCTCCAGCTTTTTATCAAACCTATCGGACGGGAGACCTGATGGCACACGCTACCAATGATATAAATGCCTTGACTCGTCTGGCAGGTGGCGGAGTCATGTCTGCTGTGGATGCCTCTATCACGGCGCTGGTGACCTTGTTGACCATGCTCTTTAGCATTTCGTGGCAAATGACCCTAGTTGCCATTTTACCCTTACCTTTCATGGCTTATGCGACCAGTCGTCTAGGGAGAAAGACCCATAAGGCCTTTAGCGAATCGCAAACCGCTTTTTCCGAACTCAATAACAAGGTACAGGAGTCCGTATCAGGTATCAAAGTGACCAAGTCTTTCGGTTACCAGGCGGACGAGTTGAAGTCCTTTCAGGCAGTCAATGAATTGACCTTCCAGAAGAACCTGCAAACCATGAAATACGATAGTCTCTTTGACCCTATGGTTCTCTTGTTTGTTGGTTCCTCCTATGTTTTAACCCTTTTGGTCGGTTCCTTGATGGTTCAGGAGGGGCAGATTACGGTTGGAAATCTGGTTACCTTTATCAGCTACTTGGATATGCTGGTTTGGCCTCTTATGGCTATTGGTTTCCTCTTTAATATTACTCAGCGAGGGAAGGTGTCCTATCAGCGGATTGAGGAACTTTTGTCTCAGGAATCACCTGTACAAGATCCTGAGTTTCCTCTGGACGGTATTGAAAATGGACGCTTGGAGTACGATATTGATAGTTTTGCCTTTGAAAATGAGAAAACACTGACGGATATTCACTTTAGTTTGGAAAAAGGGGAAACTCTTGGCTTGGTCGGACAGACAGGCTCTGGGAAAACATCCTTGATTAAGCTCCTCTTGCGTGAATACGATGTGGATAAGGGAGCCATTTACCTAAACAGTCATGATATTCGGGATTATCGTCTGACAGACCTTCGCAGTCTCATGGGCTATGTTCCTCAGGACCAGTTCCTCTTTGCGACCTCTATCTTAGACAATATCCGCTTCGGCAATCCTAATTTGTCCCTTTCGGTGGTCGAGGAAGCGACAAAGCTAGCTCAAGTTTACCAAGATATTGTGGACATGCCTCAGGGATTTGATACGCTGATCGGTGAAAAGGGAGTCAGTCTCTCAGGTGGGCAAAAGCAACGTCTGGCTATGAGTAGGGCTATGATTTTAGACCCTGATATCTTGATTCTAGATGATTCCTTGTCAGCCGTGGATGCCAAGACAGAGTATGCGATTATCGACAATCTCAAGGAGACGCGCAAGGACAAGACAACTATTATTACAGCACATCGACTCAGTGCAGTTGTCCATGCAGATCTGATTTTGGTTCTGCAAAATGGTCAAATTATCGAACGGGGCAAGCACGATGACTTGCTAGTCCTGAATGGCTGGTATGCCCAAACCTACCAGTCTCAGCAGTTGGAAATGAAAGGAGAAGAAGATGCAGAATAAGAAAGAACAATTGGCTGTATTGAAGCGCTTGATGTCTTATCTCAAGCCCTATGGCCTCCTGACCTTTTTGGCACTCAGTTTTCTCCTCGTGACTACAATCATTAAAAGTGTCATTCCCCTTGTGGCTTCCCACTTTATCGACCAGTACCTCAGCAACCTAAACCATCTTGCTATTACAGTTTTATTGGCCTACTATGGCCTCTATATCCTGCAAACTCTGGTCCAGTATGTCGGCAATCTTCTCTTTGCGCGGGTGTCCTACAGTATTGTCAGAGATATTCGTCACGATGCCTTTGCCAATATGGAGAAACTGGGCATGTCTTATTTTGACAAGACGCCAGCAGGTTCCATCGTCTCTCGTTTGACCAATGATACTGAGACCATCAGTGATATGTTTTCGGGAATTTTATCCAGCTTTATTTCAGCAGTTTTCATCTTTCTGACAACTCTGTATACCATGTTGGTGCTGGATTTTCGTTTGACAGCTTTAGTTTTGCTCTTTCTACCCTTGATTTTCCTTTTAGTCAATCTCTATCGGAAAAAGTCAGTGAAAATCATCGAAAAAACCAGAAGTCTCTTGTCAGATATCAATAGTAAGCTGGCAGAGAATATCGAGGGAATCAGGATTATCCAGGCCTTCAACCAAGAGAATCGCCTGCAAGCAGAATTTGATGAAATCAACCAAGAACACTTGGTCTATGCCAACCGTTCTGTGGCCTTGGATGCCCTCTTTTTGAGACCTGCCATGAGTTTGCTGAAACTCCTAGGATATGCAGTCTTGATGGCCTACTTTGGTTACCGCGGGCTTTATCTGGGAATAACAGCAGGAACCATGTATGCTTTTATCCAGTACATCAATCGGCTCTTTGACCCCTTGATTGAGGTGACGCAAAACTTTTCAACCCTTCAAACTTCTATGGTCTCAGCTGGACGTGTCTTTGCCTTGATTGACGAGAGGACCTATGAACCCCTTCAAAAGGATAGCCAAGCAAAGATTACAGAAGGTAATATTCGGTTTGAGCACGTGTGTTTCTCATATGATGGAAAACACCAGATTCTAGATGATATTTCCTTTTCAGTTAAGAAGGGTGAAACCATTGCCTTTGTAGGGCATACAGGTTCGGGGAAATCTTCCATTATCAATGTCCTCATGCGCTTTTATGAATTTCAGTCAGGCCGCGTTCTCTTGGATGGTGTGGATATCAGGAACTACAGTCAGGAAGAGTTGAGAAAGAATATCGGTTTGGTCTTACAGGATCCCTTCCTCTATCACGGGACTATCAAGTCCAATATCGCCATGTACCAAGACATTAGTGATGAAGAGGTCCAGGCTGCGGCTGCCTTTGTGGATGCAGATTCCTTTATTCAGGACCTTCCGCAGGGTTATGATACCCCCGTTTCCGAGCGTGGTTCGAGCTTTTCTACTGGCCAGCGCCAGCTTCTTGCCTTTGCTAGAACAGTCGCCAGTCAGCCTAAAATCCTGATTTTGGATGAAGCGACAGCCAATATTGACTCTGAAACAGAAAGTTTGGTTCAAGATTCCCTAGCTAAGATGAGACAGGGTCGGACGACCATTGCTATTGCTCATCGCCTTTCGACCATCCAAGACGCCAACTGCATCTACGTCTTGGACAAGGGGCGTATCATCGAGAGTGGAACCCATGAGGAACTCTTGGCCTTGGGAGGAACCTATCACAAGATGTATAGCTTGCAGGCTGGAGCTATGTCCTAATACTCTTTGGAAATCTCTTCAAACCATGTCAGCTTTATCTGCAACCTCAAAGCTGTACTTTGATTTTCATTGAACATCAGAAGGAAATCCTTCAAATTACAGATTTCTTGCACCGCCTTTTCCATTTTGTGGTATAATGAAAAATGTTGACAAATAGTATAATAAAAACAAAGGAGAAACAGCATGCTGAAATGGGAAGACTTGCCCGTGGAAATGCAATCAAGCGAGGTTGAGTCTTATTACCAGCTTGTCTCTAAAAGGAAGGGTTCGCTGATTTTCAAGCGTTTCCTGGATTGGGTTCTGGCCCTGTTTTTGCTAGTTTTGACTTCTCCCATCTTTCTTATCTTGAGCATTTGGATCAAGTTGGATAGCAAGGGACCAGTCATTTACAAGCAAGAGCGCGTGACCCAGTACAACCGTCCGTTCAAGATTTGGAAGTTCCGTACTATGGTAACGGATGCGGATAAAAAAGGAAGTCTGGTGACTTCTGCTAACGATAGCCGTATTACCAAAGTGGGGAATTTCATTCGCCGTGTGCGTTTGGACGAACTACCTCAGCTGGTCAATGTCCTTAAAGGCGAGATGTCCTTTGTAGGGACCCGTCCTGAAGTGCCACGTTACACAGAGCAGTACAGCCCTGAAATGATGGCGACCTTGCTCTTGCCAGCAGGGATTACCTCTCCAGCCAGCATCAACTACAAGGATGAGGATACGATCATCAGTCAAATGACGGAGAAAGGTCTGTCAGTTGACCAAGCCTATGTAGAACATGTTCTTCCTGAAAAGATGCGCTATAATCTCGCCTATCTCCGAGAGTTTAGTTTCCTTGGAGACATTAAAATCATGTTTCAAACCGTGTTTGAAGTACTAAAATAAAGTAGTCATGAGAAAATGAGTACAGATAAAAGGAGCAAATCAATGCCAAATTACAATATTCCATTTTCACCTCCCGATATTACCGAAGCTGAAATTGCTGAAGTAGCGGATACCCTTCGTTCTGGTTGGATCACAACAGGTCCGAAGACAAAAGAACTGGAGCGCCGCTTGTCTCAATACACACAGACACCTAAGACTGTCTGCCTCAACTCTGCGACAGCCGCTCTTGAGTTGATTTTGCGTGTTTTGGAAGTGGGACCTGGGGATGAAGTCATCGTTCCAGCTATGACTTATACAGCTTCATGTAGTGTTATCACACACGTAGGAGCGACACCTGTCATGGTGGATATTCAAGCAGATACGTTTGAGATGGACTATGACTTGCTTGAGCAAGCCATCACTGAAAAGACTAAGGTGATTATTCCGGTTGAGCTTGCAGGGATTGTTTGCGACTATGATCGTTTGCTCCAAGTGGTGGAGAAGAAACGGGACCTCTTTACAGCTGCTAGCAAGTGGCAAAAAGCCTTTAACCGTATCGTAATTGTCTCAGATAGTGCCCATGCTTTGGGATCTACTTATAAAGGACAACCAGCTGGATCTATCGCTGACTTTACTTCCTTCTCATTCCACGCCGTTAAGAACTTTACAACGGCTGAGGGAGGAAGTGCGACTTGGAAAGCCAATCCAGCGATTGATGACGAAGAGATGTACAAGGAGTTCCAAATCCTTTCCCTTCACGGTCAAACAAAGGATGCTCTTGCCAAGATGCAATTGGGTTCATGGGAGTACGATATCGTCACACCAGCCTACAAGTGCAATATGACCGATATCATGGCTTCGATTGGTTTGGTACAATTGGACCGTTACCCAGCTTTGCTAGAACGTCGTAAGGACATCGTGGACCGCTATGATCGTGGTTTTGCAGGTTCTCGCATCCGTCCATTGGCACACAAGACTGATAGTGTCGAATCTTCACGCCACCTCTACATCACCCATGTAGAAGGAGCAAGTTTAGAAGAACGCAACCACATCATCCAAGAATTGGCCAAAGCAGGAATTGCAAGTAATGTACACTATAAACCGCTTCCTCTCCTGACAGCCTATAAGAATCTTGGTTTCGATATGGCAGATTATCCAAGAGCCTATGCCTTCTTTGAAAATGAAATTACGCTTCCTCTTCATACAAAATTAAGCGATGAAGAAGTTGATTACATCGTTCAGACTTTGGTGAGAATTTCTGAAGAAATCCTCGGTTCTGGAAAAAAATAATAAAAAATCTTGACAAAAAGCGGACAATAGCATATAATATTCTCAACAAATCAGAAAAGTAACTATTTTTGATCTTCAGGGAGCCTGTGGTGATTGTGAACAGGTGGTTGGAAGTAGTGAAAGTGGGCTGATTTTAAAAATGAATTTGAAACAATGAAAATTCGGTGCGCACACCTTACAGTGCAACTTGTTGTTAGACAAGGCAGAGATGTAAAGGGGAATAGTCCCTTTATAATTGAGGTGGCACCGCGTTACCAACGCCCTCACATGGAAGTAGATTCTGTGTGTGGGCTTTTTTCTTTCGGTCATTTTGTTTATCTTTTATTAGGGCGTTAAGTCGCTTTGATGAACTTGAGTTCTATCTGCAGCTCCTTGCCTACTACTAAAAGCAAACAAAAAGCCGAATTAATATGGAAAGAGGAAAAATTTTATGACAACTAAAGGTTATTTTGGACAATTTGGTGGTAGTTTTGTACCGGAGCCGATTCAAGCTTTGTTGGATGAGTTGGAAGTGACATTTGACAAGTACAAGGATGATCCAGAGTTTTTGGCAGAATTTCGCCATTACTTGAAGGATTATTCTGGTCGCGAAACACCGCTTTATTTTGCGGAAAGTTTGACAGAGCACCTAGGTGGAGCTAAGATTTATCTCAAGCGCGAAGATCTTAACCACCTTGGTTCTCACAAGCTCAACAATGTTCTAGGTCAAATCCTTCTTGCCAAACGTATGGGCAAAAAACGAGTGATCGCAGAAACAGGAGCTGGTCAGCACGGTGTTGCGACAGCAGCTGCTGCAGCCAAGTTTGGTATGGCTTGTGATGTCTACATGGGTGCAGAAGATGTGGAGCGTCAACGACTCAATGTCTTCCGTATGGAGATGATGGGAGCGACTGTTCACGCAGTTGAAACGGGGACACGAACTCTTAAGGATGCGGTTGATTCAGCCTTTGGAGCATGGATGAATGACCTTGAAGCCTTCTACGTTTTGGGATCTGCTGTAGGGCCTCATCCTTATCCTACCATTGTTCATGAATTCCAAAAGGTCATCAGTGAAGAATCTCGTCGCCAAATCTTGGAAAAAGAAGGCCGTTTACCAGACTACGTCATTGCCTGTGTAGGTGGTGGCTCCAATGCTATCGGTGCTTTTTCGCAGTATGTGGCTGATGAAGAAGTCAAATTGGTTGGGGTCGAAGCTGCCGGTCATGGACTTGACACAGACAAGCATGCAGCCACTATGACAAAAGGTAGTGTCGGAATTGTCGATGGTATGAAGACCTATGCAGTCTTTAAGGAAGACGGAGAGCTGGCGCCAGTTTACTCTATCTCAGCTGGTTTGGACTATCCAGGGGTTGGTCCAGAACACGCCTACTTCAAAGATTCTGGCCGCGTAGAATACGTAGCAGCGACAGATGAAGAAGCTGTTCAAGCCTTGCTCCTTCTAAGCAAGACTGAAGGGATTATCCCAGCGATCGAAAGTTCGCACGCTATCGCAGAAGCGGTTAAACGTGCACCGAAACTAAGTAAAGATGAGATTATCATCATCAATGTCTCTGGTCGTGGAGACAAGGACGTAGCTGCCATTGCAGACTACCTGGAAGCTAAAAAATAAGAGATGGAAAAATTACAGTCTTTTCTCTCACAGAGAGCTTGTGGTTGCTGGAAACAAGCAGAGAAAGCTGTAAGGTTGGGTCCATTTGAAACGAGAGAAGAAAACATAATTCTCAAGGAAGTGCCCTTTATCGCACAGCCTGTTACAGGAGCTATCTGAGACAGGAATGAGAGATAGGAGAAATCCTATAATTGAGGTGGCACCGCGAATTTCGTCCTCACGCAAGTTATTTTGCGTGGGGATTTTTATATATTTTTCGTAGATATGTAGATATGGCTATCAGTTTTAAATTATGCTTCATCACTAGATAGATTTCTATAAAATATTTGCGAGCAAAGTGATCATTGAACCGCTATTTCCCGCCATGGTGGTATCCTAGAGAAGCAAAGATGCTTCTCTAGGACGGAATTTTTGAGAGTAAAATAGTTTGGGGAACTATTTTAGCCTGAGCCTAGAAATGAATGAGCGAGGAGCTCGAAAATTAGGTCTTTCATTTCATGGATTTCTAAAATCATCCACTGGATAATTTTACCTCCCGTCCGCACTATTTAAGGGAAATAGAAAAAAGGTAAGAAATTAAGACTAAAAGTCTATAAATTATTGACTGAAAGGGAAATTACAATGGAACGAATCATTCATGGAGATGTCTTATCACCAATCTTGGCTTATATGCGCTTAAAAGGACAACACAAGGTGATCTTAGAAAGTATTCCGAGAGACAAGGAAACCGCTCGTTTTTCTATCCTAGCTTATAATCCTGTTTTTGAGATTCAGTTTGAAAATGGAGTTCTTTATCAAAATGGTCAAGTGATTGATCGGGATCCTTTGGATTTCCTTTATGAAGTGACTCATAAGAGCCAGCACCATTCAGACTCAGACCTACCTTTTGGTGGGGGAGCCATTGGTTTTGTTGGTTACGATATGATCTCGCTCTATGAGGAAATCGGTCAAATCCCTGAAGATACAATTGGGACACCAGATATGCATTTCTTTGTCTATGAGAGTTATATGGTCTTTGACCACAAGAAAGAAAAAATTCATGTCATAGAGGATGCTCTTTATAGCGATCGCAGTCAAGAAGATTTGGAAAAAGCCTTGAACCAAGTGCTTGAGGAATTACGCATTCCTGCTCCAAATGAATTTGAAGATTTGGATCTATCTCCGCTGAACTTCAAACCGCATATCGCTCCTCAGAAGTTTGAGCAAATGGTGGAAACAGCTCGTGGCTTGATTCGTAATGGTGATATGTTCCAATGTGTGCTCAGTCAACGCTTCTCAGCAGAAGTTACTGGAAATCCATTTGATTTCTACAGAAATCTCCGCGTGACCAATCCTTCTAATTACCTCTATTTCTATGATTTTGGGGATTATCAAATCATCGGTGCTAGTCCTGAAAGTTTGGTTTCTGTCAAAAATGGCATTGTAACTACCAATCCGATTGCCGGTACGCGACCAAGAGGAGCAACGGATGAAGAGGACAAGGTCTTGGCAACTGATCTGCTTTCTGATGAGAAGGAAACAGCAGAACATCGGATGTTGGTAGACTTGGGGCGTAACGATATTGGCCGCATCTCTGAAACGGCAAGTGTCCAAGTCACTAAGTATATGGAAGTGGAGCTCTTCCGCTATGTCATGCATTTGACCAGCGTGGTCAAGGGACGTTTGCTTCCAGACCTCACTGCCATGGATGCTTTGAAAGCTACACTTCCAGCTGGAACAGTTTCAGGGGCACCAAAGATTCGGGCCATGAGACGCATTTATGAACTGGAGACGGAAAAACGAGGCGTATACGCAGGAGCAATCGGCTACTTGTCTGCGACGGGTGATATGGATTTCGCTATCGCCATCCGAACCATGATTCTCAAAAATCAAACAGCCTATGTGCAGGCTGGGGCAGGGATTGTCTATGACTCTATTGCCCAAAACGAATACCAAGAAACCATTAACAAGGCTAAATCTATGACTAGAATTGGAGAACTAAGACCATGATTTTATTGATTGACAACTATGATTCTTTTACCTATAATTTGGCTCAATACATTGGGAATTTTGCAGAAGTGCAGGTCTTGAGAAATGATGATCCCAAGCTGTATGAAGAAGCTGAAAAAGCAGATGGTCTGGTCTTTTCTCCCGGTCCTGGTTGGCCGGTTGATGCTGGAAAGATGGAAGACATGATTCGTGACTTTGCAGGTAAGAAGCCGATTCTAGGGATTTGTTTGGGTCACCAAGCCATCGCAGAAGTCTTTGGTGGGAAATTAGGTTTGGCTCCAAAGGTCATGCATGGGAAACAGAGCCATATCAGCTTTGAAGCGCCATCTGTTCTCTATCAAGGTATTGAGGATGGTCGTCCAGTCATGCGTTATCACAGTATTTTGATTGAAGAAATGCCAGAAGGCTTTGAAGTGACAGCTCGTTCGACTGATGACCAGGCTATTATGGGAATTCAACACAAAAGCCTGCCGATTTATGGCTTCCAGTACCATCCAGAAAGTATCGGAACGCCAGATGGCTTGTCTTCTATTCGGAATTTTATAGAGAGGGTTGTAAAGTGAGGAAACTAGGATGAAAGAGATTATTGAAAAACTAGCAAAATTTGAAAATTTATCAGGTGTGGAAATGACGGATGTCATTGAGCGTATCGTAACTGGGCGTGTAACCGAAGCTCAGATTGCTTCTCTTCTCTTGGCCCTTAAGATGAAGGGGGAAACACCGGAAGAGCGTACAGCCATTGCACAAGTCATGAGAGGACATGCCCAACATATTCCAACTGAAATTCATGATGCTATGGACAACTGTGGTACAGGTGGGGACAAGTCCTTCAGCTTTAACATTTCCACAACTGCAGCCTTTGTCTTGGCTGGTGGCGGCATTCATATGGCTAAGCACGGTAACCGTTCGATTTCTTCTAAATCGGGTTCGGCAGATGTCCTTCAAGCATTGGGCATCAATCTTGACCTCAAACCAGCTGAACTAGGTAAGGTCTTTGATAAAACTGGCATCGTCTTTCTCTTTGCTAAAAATATGCATCCAGCTATGAAATACATCATGCCAGCACGTTTGGAACTAGGAATTCCAACGATCATGAACTTGACTGGTCCACTGATTCACCCAATGGCTTTGGAAACACAGCTTCTTGGTATTAGTCGTCCAGAACTTCTAGAAAGTACAGCTCAGGTTTTGAAAAATATGGGTCGCAAACGTGCCGTCGTGGTTGCTGGACCAGAAGGTCTTGATGAAGCTGGCTTGAACGGAACAACCAAGATTGCTCTTCTTGAAAATGGCGAAATCACCTTGTCAAGTTTCACTCCAGAAGATTTGGGGATGGAACGCTACGCTATTGAAGATATCCGTGGAGGGAATGCTCAGGAAAATGCAGAGATTTTGCTTAGCGTTCTTCAAAACGAACCAAGTCCATTCTTGGAAACGACGGTCTTGAATGCTGGTCTTGGTTTCTATGCTAATGGTAAGGTAGCTAGTATCAAGGAAGGTGTTGCCTTAGCCCGTCAAGTGATTGCTAGTGGCAAGGCCCTTGAAAAACTCAGACTGTTACAGGAGTACCAAAAATGAGTCAGGAATTTTTAGCACGAATCTTAGAGCAGAAGGCGCGTGAGGTCGAGCAAATGAAGCTGGAGGAAATCCAGCCCTTGCGCCAGACCTATCGCTTGGCAGAATTTTTGAAGAATCATCGTGACCGTTTGCAGGTAATCGCTGAGGTCAAGAAAGCTAGTCCTAGTCTGGGAGATATCAATCTCGATGTGGATATTGTGAAACAGGCCCAGACTTATGAAGCAAATGGAGCAGTGATGATTTCGGTTTTGACAGATGAGGTTTTCTTTAAAGGGCATTTGGATTATCTGCGGGAGATTTCCAGTCAGGTAAACATTCCAACGCTCAACAAGGACTTTATCATCGATGAAAAGCAAATCATCCGTGCTCGCAATGCCGGCGCGACAGTTATCCTGCTCATCGTGGCTGCTTTGTCAGAAGAACGCCTCAAGGAACTATATGACTACGCGACAGAGCTTGGTCTGGAAGTCTTGGTGGAGACCCACAATCTAGCTGAACTAGAAGTGGCCCACAGAATGGGTGCTGAGATTATTGGGGTTAATAACCGCAACTTGACCACCTTTGAAGTCGACTTGCAGACTAGTGTAGACTTGGCCCAGCACTTTAAGGAAGGTCGCTATTACATTTCTGAATCTGCTATTTTCACAGGGAAGGATGCAAAACGCGTTGCACCATACTTTAACGGAATTTTGGTTGGGACAGCACTCATGCAGGCAGAAGATGTAGCCCAGAGAATCAAGGAGTTGCAGATTGACAAAGGTTAAGATTTGTGGACTATCGACCAAAGAAGCGGTAGAAACAGCCGTATCAGCAGGGGCAGACTATATCGGTTTTGTCTTCGCACCCAGTAAAAGACAGGTGACCTTGGAAGAGGCTACAGAGCTGGCAAAGCTCATTCCTTCCGATGTAAAAAAAGTTGGCGTATTTGTTTCACCAAGTCGGACAGAATTGCTAGAAGCGATTGACAAAGTTGGTTTGGACTTGGTTCAAGTTCATGGTCAGGTAGCAGATGATTTGTTTGAGGATTTACCTTGTGCCAGCATTCAGGCGGTGCAGGTAGATGGAAATGGTCACGTGCCTCATTCTCGGGCAGACTATCTACTCTTTGATGCGCCTGTGGCAGGGAGTGGCCAGACCTTTGACTGGGGCCAACTGGATACAGCAGAACTTGCTCAGCCCTTCTTTATCGCAGGTGGGCTTAAGGAAGACAATGTAGCAAAAGCAATTCAACATTTCTCTCCCTATGCAGTAGATGTATCAAGTGGAGTGGAGACAGATGGACAAAAAGATCATGAAAAGATTAGAAGATTTATAGAGAGGGTAAAGCATGGCATATCAAGAACCAAATAAAGATGGATTTTACGGAAAATTCGGTGGACGTTTTGTCCCAGAAACTTTAATGACAGCAGTTTTGGAGTTGGAGAAGGCCTACCGTGAAAGTCAGGCAGACCCAAGTTTCCAAGAGGAATTAAACCAACTTTTGCGCCAGTATGTGGGACGTGAAACTCCTCTTTACTATGCAAAAAACTTGACCCAGCATATCGGTGGCGCCAAGATCTATCTCAAACGGGAAGATCTCAACCATACAGGGGCTCACAAGATTAACAATGCCTTGGGACAGGTTCTTCTGGCTAAACGTATGGGCAAAAATAAAATTATCGCTGAAACAGGTGCTGGTCAGCACGGTGTGGCAACTGCAACAGCTGCAGCCCTCTTTAACATGGAATGTACCATCTACATGGGTGAGGAAGATGTTAAACGCCAAGCCCTTAACGTCTTCCGTATGGAGCTTTTGGGAGCCAAGGTCGAGGCTGTGACTGATGGTTCGCGCGTGCTCAAGGATGCAGTTAATGCAGCCCTTCGTTCATGGGTGGCAAATATCGATGATACCCACTATATCCTTGGTTCTGCCTTGGGACCTCATCCATTCCCAGAAATCGTCCGTGACTTCCAAAGTGTCATCGGTCGAGAAGCTAAACAACAGTACCGTGATTTGACAGGACAAGACTTACCAGATGCCCTAGTAGCCTGTGTTGGTGGGGGTTCGAATGCCATCGGCCTTTTCCATCCATTTGTGGAAGATGAGTCTGTGGCTATGTATGGAGCTGAAGCAGCAGGACTAGGTGTGGATACGGAGCACCACGCAGCTACCTTGACCAAGGGTCGTCCGGGTGTCCTTCACGGTTCCCTCATGGATGTGCTTCAAGATGCTCATGGTCAAATTCTTGAAGCCTTCTCTATCTCAGCAGGTTTGGACTATCCTGGTATCGGTCCAGAACATTCTCACTACCATGATATCAAACGTGCCAGCTATGTTCCTGTGACTGACGAGGAAGCTTTGGAAGGTTTCCAACTCTTGTCTCGTGTGGAAGGAATTATACCAGCCTTGGAATCAAGCCACGCCATTGCCTTTGCAGTGAAATTGGCCAAAGAACTCGGTCCAGACAAGTCCATGATTGTCTGCCTATCCGGTCGTGGGGACAAGGATGTAGTTCAAGTCAAAGACCGCTTAGAAGCAGATGCAGCAAAGAAGGGAGAAGCTCATGCCTAAGACATTAACAGAAAAATTAAAGGCTATAAAAGCGACTGGAAAGGGAATTTTCGTTCCTTATATCATGGCTGGGGACCATGAGAAAGGTTTAGATGGTCTCGCTGAAACAATCCACTTTTTAGAAGATTTGGGTGTTTCAGCTATTGAAGTGGGCATTCCCTTTTCAGACCCTGTCGCAGATGGACCTGTTATCGAAGAAGCAGGCTTGCGAAGTCTAGCTCATGGGACTTCTACTCAGGCTTTGGTTGAAACCTTGAAAACCATTCAGACTGAGGTGCCACTGGTCATCATGACCTACTTCAACCCCCTCTTTCAGTACGGTGTGGAAAATTTTGTCAAAGATTTGGCAGATACAGCTGTTAAGGGCTTGATTATTCCAGACTTGCCTCACGAGCATGCCAATTTTGTAGAACCCTTTTTGGTAGCTACAGACATTGCCTTGATTCCCCTAGTTAGCTTGACAACAGGGATTGAGCGCCAAAAAGAGTTGATTGAAGGGGCAGAAGGCTTTGTCTATGCCGTTGCCATCAATGGGGTGACAGGGAAATCAGGCAATTACCGGGCAGACTTGGACAAGCACTTGGCACAATTGCATCAAGTAGCTGACATCCCAGTCTTGACAGGTTTTGGTGTATCTAGTCAAGCCGATGTCGAACGTTTTAATGCGGTGTCAGATGGCGTTATCGTCGGTTCGAAGATTGTAAAAGCTCTCCACCAAGGAGAGCCGATTGAGGACTTTATCAAACAAGCAGTAGCTTACCAAAAATAATCACACAAGCAGCAAGTAAGAGGAAAGGCACAAAAGGAAGTCTTTCCTTTTTCTTTTGCAGGAGAAAGGCTAGGATTCCCGTCGCAGAAGCAAACTGGATCAAGATGAGTAATTCTGTCACGCTAAAGACGAGAGCGCAAGAAGCAAGAAAGAGAAAATCCCCTGCACCCATGCGGATATCTATGAAATGAGCCATGATTCCAAGGATAATGAAGAAGACCATGACTAGATTCCAACCACAGAAAGCCATGAGGATTAGGTGGAAAGTCAACCAGGCCAGTAGGGGATACTCCTGATGGCGAAAGTCATAGATACCCAAGGTCAAACCAGCAGTGATGAGGATGACTTGTCCTATGGAAATCCAGCCCCAAGACCAAGCCAGAAAGACAAGCCCTAAGCCGAGTTCAAAGAGGGCATACCAGAATGGATAACGAATCTTGCAGTAGCGACAGCGAAAGCGATTAAAGACCTGCGAGAGGATAGGAAACAAATCCAACGGTCGCAAGCGAGTCTGACAGGAATCGCAGTGACTAGCTGGTCGGATAATGGATTGCTCAGGGAAACGGTCAATGACCAAACCCAAGAAAGAAGCGAGAATGCTCCCGACAAGAAAAAAATAAAGATCAATCATACTTATCTATTCGTAAAAAATAGAAGAAGTAGTATAATAAAGAAACATTGATAAGATGGTGAGGAAATAGATGACAATTCGTTTTGAAGAAAATATGAGCAAAGAAAATGCTCAGCACGTATGCCAATGGTCCAACTCCCTTGGCAAGTCCTTTCAAGAACAATGGATGGGGACAATGATTCCTTTTCCCTTGACCATTCCAGTCTTGCAAGATTTGGAAGGAATCTTTTCAATCTTTGATGGACAAGAGTTTGTGGGGCTTATCCAGAAAATCAGGCTAGAAGACAGGAATCTTCATATCGGGAGATTTTTTATCAACCCCCAGAAACAGGGGCAGGGCTTAGGTAGCCAGGCTTTAAGGAAATTTGTTAGTTTGACCTTTAAAAATGAAGACATAGATACTATTTCTCTAAATGTCTACGAGGCAAATCAAACAGCTTACAATCTTTACCAAAAAGAAGGATTTGAAATCGTTCAAATGGTTGAAACACCTATACGAAAATACATCATGAAAAAGGGTAGATAGGAGTCACGTAGGACTAGATTCCCAAGGATTTCTCAAGATAAGGAAGTTATCTTTCAAAGTTAGAAACAAGGCTTCTATGATTTTTTAGATAGAGGAGATAAACATGTCGAGATGTAGAAAAATACGAATCTTGCTCGCTTCAGTAATTGCCTTAGTTGTTGGTATCAATCTTTATTTTCAGTATCAAAACCACCAAGAACATATGCAATTAAAAACCTCCTTTGAAGAAAAGGACAATATAACTGTTTTACAACATTTAATGGATTCAGGAAAATATGCGTCTGACATGCGAAAAGCAGGCTATATTGTTCCTCCCGACGGTGCTATCCGCTTGGATGGAGGAATTGACTCCATAGGGATAAAAGGAGACATCGATTTGAAAATGTTGAATCCTAGTAGGGATGAAGTCTCGGTTTTATTTGAAACAATGGTAAATGAGGAACAAATAAATGCCTACTATATTTTAGATAATCATTTAACCCTAAAACGTAGTTACTATTCTCATATTAGGAATCAGAAAAAAGAAAGTGTGACCATCTCTCAAGCCGAAGAAGAACGCCTGTTAAAGATTGTTCGAAAAGAGTTGAAAGCTTTTCTAGATAAGATGTATCAGACTTTGTATGGTTGATGTTACTAGTGAGAAATGGATGCGAGACTCTGTGCAGAATGTCAACGATGATGAGAAAGGGGGGGATAAAATGTTTACAGAATTGCTTTTTATTGTCTCTTTAGTGTTACTTTTACGTTTGTTTAAGAGTAGACGCTCACGAATGATTATAGGAGTCTTGTATAGTTTGCTGCTAGTCTGGTTTGTCTTTTCAGTTTTGAACTATGGCAAATACACTCTTCAACCAGGTCAATCTGTCAACTTAAGAGTAAATCCCAGAACACAAGATTTGGAATACTATTCACTCTTCATCTTGAAGAAAAACGATTCAAGTAAAATTAAATTAACTGGCTCTAGTGTTTGGAGTGAGAGTAATGGTGATGTTTACTATGAAGTAGAGGGACAAAAAATTATAAAAAGCCATGGTTTCGACAAGGAGGATGAAGAACTTCCAAACAAGCAACCAGATATTTATTTAGAAAAAGATGGAGTTGTTGTGAGTTACCAAGGTGAAAAAGTGTTTGATGCCACCAATAACAAACCCTACACGATCACCATTACCAATGTAGACAATCAACCAGCCCAGTTTGAGGCTCAAGTGGTGGATAAATAAGCTAGTCTAGTAGTGTGCAAGCTTTTAAATTTTCTTTCTTTAAAAAGGGAGATCTTATTTTAAATATGCAAAAAAGCCTTGAAACCAAGGCTTTTCCTGTTGACATTACCTTTTAACGAAAAATGGGAAGCGTGTTTAGAATCCGATCTACAAAAAAAGAGGACATTTACGGTCCTCTTTTTGACTACTATAATGAAAAGGTCAATTAAGGTTTAGCCTTATTTTTCATCTTTGTGAAGCATGTTTTTCACACCTTCAATAGCGCCTTCGACAGCGTCTTTAGCATCTTCGGCAACTTCTTTTACTTTAGAAACAACTTTTTCAGCTGTTCCTTCTTTTTCCATTTTTTCATCGCCGATCATTTTGCCGACACCTTCTTTAATGGAACCTTTTGCTTGGTTTAATTTTTCTTCTGTTGACATGATTCTGCCTCCTTTAAATTGATTGATTTTGATCAGATGAATTAGTGTACGCGAGCTTTTTCATTTGTTTCGCCTTTAACGGCTTCAACACCTTCGCCTACTTTTTCTTGAACAGCAGCAACACCTGAACCGATACCAGATTTCACTTTTTCAAATTGTTCTGAAGCAAATTCTCCTGTTGAAGAAGCCACGTCAGTTACTCGGTCTTGGAGGCTAACTGAATCTGCTTCATGCTGTTCCTTCGTTTTGATATCAACAACATTCACATTGACTTCAACAACTTCTAGATCCGTCATTTTTGTAACTTGTGATACGACTACATCTTTGATTTCTTTGTACAAAGCTGGAACATTCTTTTGGTATTCAACAACAATGTTCAAGTCAACTGCAACTTGCTCTTTCCCAACTTCAACATTGACACCATGAGTGACATTATCAGTATTGATAATTTTTTCTGTTAGATTAGAGAAGAATCCTCCATCAACATCCAAAAGTCCAGGTACTTTTTCAAGTGAAAGACCAATGATTTTTTGGATTACTTTATCTTCATAAGTGAGTTCCCCTTTAACATTTTGAGAAACAACAGCAACATCTTTTTTTTCTACATTTTTATCTACGTTTGACATACGAGACTCCTTTATTTATTTAAATATTTTTCCTTAACATAGTATCCAGCAAATGCTCCTAGGGCTCCACAAATTAGTACAAATAGTGTTTTGAAAAAGCCAAAGGATAAGATAAAGCAAGCGAGAATGACACCTACTAGACCTGCAATGATTGGATACTGGTATTTTTTAAACCATTCCATTTTTTACTTCCTTACTTTACACGACTAACAGTCTTTTTGGTCGTTTTTGGAGGTTCAAATTCTTTCACTTTAACTTCAAGTTTTACCTCACGTTCAATACCAAAGAACTGCTTTAATCCATGAGTTATTTCATTCTGAATGACTAGACATCGATTTGAGATGTTGTCTGAAGGAAGAATTTTCCCTTCTACAGTAACGAAACATTTATTTTTGCGGCTATTTACATGGACCGTTGGTTCTTTCATCAACTGATGATCAATGACCAAACATCGAACAAAGCCTTCGATAGCTGAATTTTTTAGTTTTAATGTATCTTCTTGAGTTTCTAATTGAATCTCTAGATATTGTTTAGGATAAAAGAGTATCACTAACATTGAAATTAAAACTAAAACAGATAGGACAAGTGTCCCCCAAAAGACATATCTAGCAATCAGAAATTCAGCGTAGAGTTCTCTCCAACTGAATAAGTGGATATCTAAATCACTGACCTGATGATAATCTATGAGAATAGGAAGGAAAATAGTCAAGATTAAGATACAGAAAATAAGTAACAATATTTTCTTTGATTTTGACATATTAAATCCTTTCAATTGAAAAGCTTTAAACCATAATTTTACCCGTCTATAGTATTCAAAATTATGGCTTATCACTTTTAATTTCTTATTAGGTAATGCTTATTTTTTACCAAATAGAAATGAAACGACTGCAACAACAATCACAGCACCAACGATTGACGGAATAATAGCCATTCCAGCCAATGAAGGTCCCCAGCTTCCTAGAAGTGATTGCCCTACAGACGAACCGATAAGACCTGCAAAGATATTTGCAATCAATCCCATTGAACCACCTTTTTTAGTGATTGCACCTGCGATGAGACCAATAAGACCTCCTACAATAATGGACCACAACATAGTGTATCCTCCTTTTCTATTTCTAAATCAAAGAGTCAATTTCTTTGATTGAACTAATTATATACTATCTCAACTTGGAAACATAATAGTTCGTCTTAAAAACCGTACTGTAAACATGTACTTTAGATACAAATAAATAAGAAAATCTTGATGCTACTGGGTTTCTAAGGGATTAGACTAGTCTTTTTATGACAAGCAAAAGTCGTTGTAAGAGGATAAATGCACTCCATGTGGTATAATTGCATGAAGATTGAAAGACAATCCTTCAGTTTATTATAAAGAGAGAAAAGCTATTCATGAGAGATTTATTATCGAAAAAAAGTCACAGACAATTAGAATTATTAGAATTACTATTTGAAAACAAACGCTGGTTTCATATTTCAGAACTAGCAGAATTATTGCACTGTACAGAACGTTCTGTAAAAGATGACTTGTCCCATGTCAGGTCTTCCTTTCCTGACTTGATATTTCATTCCTCAACAAACGGCATCCGTATCATAAATACTGACGATAGTGATATTGAGATGGTCTATCATCATTTTTTTAAGCATTCAACTCATTTTTCAATTTTAGAATTTATCTTCTTTAATGAAGGATGTGATACTGATAGTATTTGCAAAGAGTTTTATATCAGTTCTTCCTCTCTTTACCGTATCATCCGTCACATTAATAAAATTATTAAGAAACAATATCGTTTTGAAATTAGCCTCAATCCAGTTCGAATCACTGGAAATGAAATCGATATCCGTTACTTTTTTGCCCAATATTTTTCAGAGAAATATTATTTCCTCGAATGGCCCTTTGAAGATTTTTCGGTAGAACCTTTGTGTAAGCTATTAGCACTGGTCTATAAAGAAACTGCATTTCCAGTCAATTTCGCCACTCAACGAATGTTAAAGTTACTCCTCGTAACAAATTTATACCGAATAAAGTTTGGTCATTTCTTGGAAGTTGAGAAAAATTCTTTTAACAATCAATTGTTGGAATCTTTTATGCAGGCAGAAGAAATCGAAGAGATTGTAGCGAGCTTTGATTCTGAATATCAGATTTCTCTGAATAAAGAAGTGATAAGTCAACTGTTTGTATCCTATTTTCAAAAAATGTTTTTCATAGATGAAGAAGTATTTCTCAACCATGCAAAAACAGACAGCTATGTAAAAAAATCGTATCAGTTATTGGAAAATCTAGTAGATCAGGTATCAAGAGAGTATAATCTCCAAGTAGACAATAGAGACAATTTGATTTGGCATCTGCATAATACAGCACATCTGCATCGTCAGGAATTATCGACAGAGTTTATACTATTTGATCAAAAAGGTAATACAATCAAGAACTTTCAAAATATTTTCCCTCGCTTTGTTTCAGAGGTGAAGGAAGGGATTGAACACTATCTAGAGGCTTTGGATATGGATCGTAATTCAATGAAGGTCAATCATTTGACCTATACTTTTATCACCCATAGCAAACACTTGGTGCTAAATCTTTTACAAAATCAACCTAAATTAAAGGTTTTGGTCATGAGTAATTTTGATCAGTATCACGCAAAATCAATAGCAGAGACACTTTCTTACTATTGTAGTAACAATTTTGAACTGGAAGTTTGGAGTGAATTAGAGTTATCACTTGATGCTCTAAAAGAATCACCTTATGACATCATTATTTCTAATTTTATTATTCCTCCTATTGAAAATAAGAGACTGATCTATTCCAATAATGTCAATACAGTCGCTCTCATCTCTTTGCTTAACGCAATGATGTTTATTCGATTAGACGAGTAACTAAGAATCAAAAAACGCTAGATAGCGTTTTTTGTTTTATAAGAAAAGAATTTCATCTATATTAGACTCAGAATATCCTAAAAATCTTGTCATTTCTTAGTTCAGAACAAACAAAAAAGCCTTGACTCCAAGGCTTTTTTAGTGTAATAAACTCATTAAAACAACTCCCAGTAAGGTGTGGAATGTTTTTTAGTCTGTGTCATATAAAAATAAATAGAATGAATAGCTATAGCTAGAGCTAAAATGGTTGTAATACTTACTACTATTATAGGATTAGAAGCAAAGATTAAAGAGAGAATCAAGGCAGCCAGATAGAGTGTAGCTTGGACACAGTAGTAACTTTTCGAATAGCGAAGATAGTGTTTGTTATAGGGCCCATTTGCTAGGACAGCAGCTTGGAAGAGGCCAATTCCGATATAAAAGAAGCTGGTTGCAAAGAGAAGATTAGTTTCAGGATTCAGAAGAAAACTCATCGAAACGGTCATCATAAGAAGTCCAATGAAAATAGGATAGTGACTGTAAATTAGAAATAGTCCCTTTTGATTAGATTCTTCATCAATAGCATGGTCGAATTGAACAAAATAAAACAAGAACAGAGAAAGCATAATAATGAAATAAAGAACCGAATAAATCGAGAAATTCTCGATTGTAAAGAAGTTAACTAGCCCCATAATCATCTCTCCAAACGTAATAATGACAAGAAGGGAGATGCGCTCGATTAAATGGGGGAGAACTATCTGGAAATGATCATCTTTACTAATCGAGGTAATTGGCGTAATAAATGTTAGCAGAATACTAGCATAAAGGATATAGACTCCAATGTAAATAGGAAGAAGAGCTGCTAGATAGATTTCTAAACTTCGTAGACCTGTTATCCATAGAAAACCTTTGATACTTTCCCTATGAACATTATCGGTTGATTTTTTAAAAAACTCAACCAAATATTGAAAAAATAAGGTAAGGGTTAATGTACCAATAGCCCAACAGACATAATGAAAATATTGTTGCCAATCATCTTTAATCAAATTGGATATAAAGAGTAAAAGTCCCATATTGATAAACATGATTACCATGTTAAATAAAGAGTTCTTTCCATAGCGATTGGTATAAACGGTTTGAATCATCCAGGCATTGATGAGAAGCAAGACAGACATGAAAAAATCAAGCAAAGAATTCCAAGTCAAAATACCGTTATGAAGATGGTGAATTAAAGCAGTTACTTTTGAAATCGCAAAAACAAAAACTAGATCATAAAAAAGTTCTGAATAATTTACACGTTTATGTTTAACAAGAGTTGTCATCTTAAGACCTTTCTATTTTAGAAGTACAATTTATTATAACAGAAAATGGTAATGAAAAAAAAGGAGATGCTTAAATAACTTCATGTGACGCGAATGAACTGCGCCACAAAAGTTAGGTTTTTTCTGTCTAACTTTTGGGGTGCAGTTCAGAAGGGGTGTTTTTTCTATCGTTTTTTAGTGCTAAGACTACACAAAAAAGCCTTGATTCCAAGGCTTTTTCCTGTTGATTTAGATGCCCCCTACAGGGATTTGGAAAGGACTTTCATATTGAGAGCAATTAAAAATATTGAAATATAAGTGATTTTAGGTATTTTCAATGTCATGATTTAAAAATGGGACAAAAGTGGGGCAAAAACCATACAGATTCTAAACTGTATGGTTCTTTTTTTATCTAACCAAGAAAGGTTAAAACTTATTAAAACACATGCAATCAACTGTTGAAAACTTTTTAGTCCGTGTAATATAAAAACAAGTAAAAAGTTGAACTATAGGGAATATTGTGTCATAATAGGTAATAGATGAATAATTAATAGATTGGAAATAATGCTTTCTTACCTTAACAAGTTGAATTGGTTATACATTTTTTCGTCTCAATTGTACTTATCTCTCAAGTTTAGTTAATTTTTATTAGCTTTGTTTTCGAATCAATAAAACAAATTTTAGAAGTGCATAAGACAAGATGGTGACATTACTACAGTCATTGCTAATCGCTATGTCTGCCTGGTACAGACTGTTTGTGCCGTTGGCTATTTACCAGTCAGTTTAATCAAAGGGCTTAATTTTTATTGTTGAAAGGTTTTTATATGGGGAAAATTCTCTCTTTAGGTCTGACAGGTAAGAAATTACTTGCTCAGGGTTTCTTGTTTGTTCTGCTAGGTCTTATCTTGATGGTCACGGGGACTTGGTTGCCAGTAACGATTATTCGACTGGCTCTGTTTTTAGCTTGGATAGCAACGGTCGTAGATTTGCTATTACGAGTTTTCAAAAAAAGCCAGTCAACGGATACCTTGGGAGTTGCACTGGTTAAATTGTTAGTGCTGGGATATTTGCTAGGTTCTAATCTTGCGACTGATATACCGATTTATGTTCTGGCTCTTGTGATTGGAGTTTATCAGATTTTTAGGGCCACGATTAATCTTGTCACCTATGTTCTCTACCGTAAAAATAATATTCGACCTCGTTTTCGTCTCTTACTAGATGGTATTCTACTAGTTTTTCTTGGTGGAGCTAGTCTTTTGTCCTCTACGGGAAATTCTGTCTTTCAACTCTTTGTTTTAGGGGCTTATTTTTTCCTTTATGGTCTGTCCAATATCCGTGACGGTTTCTTATTTGAAGGGGAAATTGGGAAAAACCATCTCAAACGTCGTATTAGAATTAGCTTACCTATTGTCCTAGCCGCTCTCATCCCTGCAAGAACTTTAGCAAAAGTTAACAAATTTATGCTGGAAAATGCTGATGAGGAAGAAGATATCCATCTTGGAATAGTGAAGTCTGGTAAGACAGCAGAGCTAGAAATTTTTGTTCATACAGCTGAGACCTCTCTGTTTTCGGCAATTGGTCATGTGGATATCTGCTATCAAGGCCGTGTTATTTCTTATGGCAACTATGATCCGTCTTCTGAGACCTTATTTGGCATGGTAGGAGATGGTGTCTTATATTTCTGTGATCGTGACAAGTACATTGACCTATGTAAACGTGAGAGTCAAAAAACGCTTTTTGGTTATGGGATAGATTTGACGCCTGAAATGGAAAAAGCAGTTCAGAAAAAGTTGGCTGAATTGAAACAACTGACGATTCCATGGGAGCCAAGTGCAGATAAAATCATGACAGGTGATGGTAAGGAAGACTACACCTACGCTTATAAAATCAGACATGAGACAGATGGGGAACTTTATAAATTTATCAAATCTAAGTTTAAATCCTACTTTGTCTTATCTACAAACTGTGTGCTCTTGGCTGATACCATAGTCGGTCAGGCTGGCACCGATATCCTCTCACCCAAAGGATTTATCGCTCCAGGAACTTACCAAGCCTACCTTGACCGAGAGTTTGAAAAACCAAATAGTATAGTCGTATCTAAACATGTTTATTAATGAGAATTTATGAACTTAGTAAAAAAATACACCCCGTTAATCCTTTTTATAGGGCTGGTTGCTCTTGTAATTCTGAATGCATCGAGCTTTATATCAGGAGCAATCTCTCTCTTTGATGTAATATCAACCTTGATTTATGGTGCTGTTATTGCTTTTGTGCTTAATGTTCCTATGAAAAAAATTGAACAGTACTTAGTTAAATTGAAGGTAAAGGCAGAGTTGCGTCGTCCGATTGCCATGGTACTTGTTTTCCTAGCTCTTATCTTAATCGTGATTGCTCTTTTGGTTTTGGTGCTGCCAACCCTAGCCCAGACTATTAGTCAGCTGGGAACAGTCCTTTCAACAGTCCTTACTCAACTTGGGAAATTGCTAGGCAGCTCGGAATTTGTAACCAAAGACATGTTGTCAACTATCGTATCAGGCATACAGGGACAATCTAGTTCTATTAGCCAAGCTTTGATAGGTTTTTTATCAGGTCTGACTAGTAATATCGGCAATATTTTTTCAAGTTTGATGAATGCCTTTTTGATTATAGTCTTCACCTTTTCATTTTTATCCAGTAAGGAACATTTGGCAGCGATGACGAGTCGACTTCTAAAAGTTTTTCTTCCAGAGAAGGTGGTGATAAAGTTGACTTACATTGGACAAGTAGCACTAGAGACTTATGACCAATTTTTGATGAGTCAGCTGATTGAAGCAGTTATCATAGGAGTTATGATAGCGGTTGGTTACAGCGTGTTTGGGATACCCTATGGAGTAATGACAGGTATCTTTGCAGGAGTGCTATCGTTCATTCCTTATGTAGGGCCTATGATTGCTTGTGTTGTGGGAGCGATTTTTATCTTCACAGTGAGTCCTACTCAAGCCTTACTTTCTCTTCTTCTATATCAAGTTATACAGCTGATTGAAGGAAACCTTATTTATCCTAGAGTTGTAGGTCAGTCTATTGGTTTGCCAGCTATTTTCACGCTTGCGGCTGCTAGTATTGGAGGCAATCTCTTTGGCTTACTTGGGATGATATTCTTTACACCGATATTTGCTGTTATCTATCGACTGGTTAAAGAATTTGTCGTTGCAAAGGAAAATCAGGTAGATTAAGAAAAACTAAATTTAATAAGATATACTGAGAAGAGAGTGAGAGATTCTCTTCTCTTTTATTTTTAAATACTTTTCTACAAAAAGCTATTAGACGTTAAAAAAAGCCTTGGTTTCAAGGCTTATTTCTGTTGATTTAGATGTGCCCCCTGCAGGGCTCGAACCTGCGCCCCATAGCTTAAGAGTCTACTGCTCTACCAACTGAGCTAAGGAGGCAAATAAAAAGCTGAGAATGTAACTTCCCAGCTATTTTAATATGCCCAAAATGGCAGCTAGATTATTTACGAAAGGCATCAAGGATATAGGTGAAACCAACAATTAAAAATGCAAAGGCAACGACATAAACGACAAAGACACTTGTAGCTACTGGATTGAACAAAATCACTAGACCTAGTAAAAATGCAAGCAACGCTATCCACATGATATGGTTGCCAATAATAGGGAAAATCAATCCCAGACGATTGCCTTTAAAGAAAACTATAATGGCTTCTACAATTAACCAAATTCCTAAAATAGTTGGAATGACAACTGGCAGCGTCACAAAGCCATAGGCAACGAGGTAAAGAGCTAAGAGAAGATTAACAATCCCTTGGAAAAGATGAGCTGGTGAGCGAAGCTCTTTTGGTACAGAGAAATAGCCTAAAATAGCTGCTATAGAAGAAACCAGTAAACCAAATGCAATCCACCAGCTGTAAGCAACAAGATTAGCTACTGGGTTTGTAAATAGGAAAAGTCCTAAAAGGACAAAAACAACTCCTGCAAGGAATAGCAGTAAACGATTAGAAAATTTCATTTCAATACCCCCTATATAGTATAGTATAGTTTGATAATAAAAATATTATACACCTTTTTAGAGGAAATATCAATAAACTAAATGGAAAATTTGGAAGTTTCAGTCTGATTCATGAAAAGAAAATCAGTTTTTATTATTTTGAAAATAAAAAGAGAAGATAAAATTTGTCTTCTCTACATGAAAATATTGTATGGCATCAAAGCAAAAGTAACTGGCTTTACACTATTTGTTAAGATGTAATTTGGTTCAAAAAGAAAAGATAGATTTAAAAGTGGGGCAAATGATGAGGCAAATCAGTTATAGATAAGCAAAAAAGCCTTGGTTATCAAGGCTTTTCCTGTTGTATTTAGATGCCCCCTACAGGGATCGAACCTGTGACCCACGGATTAAGAGTCCGCTGCTCTGCCAGCTGAGCTAAGGAGGCAAAGAAAAAAGCTGTATTGGTGCCGAAACTTCACGGTTTGTATTGAACCCGCGCAATTAAGCAGGTGGGCAACTCGCTCTAACTGAAGCTGTTTCCGTGTGAGACGGCCTACATGCTGTTAGAAGACTTTTGTTTCCCTAATAATACAAAAAATAGTCGGTCAACACTTAAGTGTGAAGTCGTACACCACAGCGTTTCTATGTTTATATGATACCACTTTTTCAAAAAAAATCAAGAGGAAAGTGCAATTTTTTGAAAAGGATTTCAGATTTTTCGCAAACGGTCGATAGCTTCCTTTCTTTGAGCCAAAGCCCGTTCATATTTACCAGTATCTTCTGCTTGGAAATAGTGATGATTGCGGATTTTTTCTGGCAGATAGTCTTGCTTGACCCAATTTCCAGGATAGTTGTGTGGATAGAGATAGTCTTGGGCATTCCCTAGTTCCTTGCTTCCGCTGTAGTGTCCATCACGCAGGTGTCGCGGAATAGGCAAGTGCCCTGATGTTTTGAGGTCAGCAAGTGCCTTATCCATAGCTACATAGGCTGAGTTGGATTTTGGAGAAAGGGCCAAATCAATCACGACATTGGCAATGAGAATGCGGGCTTCTGGGAACCCAATCTTCTGGGCAGCATCCAGAGCAGTCACGGTATGAATCTGGGCTTCAGGGTTGGCCAAACCGATATCTTCATAGGCGATAACGGTCAAGCGACGAGCGAGACTAGGTAGGTCACCTGCCTCAATCAAGCGGGCAGCATAGTGGAGACTGGCATCCACATCCGAACCACGGATGGACTTTTGCAGTGCTGAGAGGACATCGTAGTGTCCATCCCCATCCTTGTCCATGGTAATGTAGCTACGTTGTAGGCTATTTTCCATGATGTCCAGAGTGATGTGGCGAATGCCCTTTTCATTCTCAGGGGTAGAGAGAACGGCCAAGTCCAGTGAGTTGAAGGCAGAGCGAAGATCTCCGTTTGTAGAGGTGGCAATGAAATCCAGCGCATCCTCATCTAGTTCCACTGGGAAATCAAAACCACGCTCAGGATTACTTAGAGCTATCTGAAGAGCCTCTTTGACGTTTTGGTTAGACAGAGGTTCCAACTCAAAAATCTGAACACGGCTACGAATGGCTGGTGTTACAGAAAAGAAGGGATTTTCAGTCGTCGCCCCAATCATGATGACCAGACCACTTTCCAAGAGTGGAAGGAGGAAGTCTTGCTTGGTCTTGTCTAGACGATGAATCTCGTCTAGCAATAGGACGAGACCACCAGAGAATTTAGCCTCTTCCGCAATTTCTTGCAGTCGTTTTTTACTATCTACTGTCGCATTGAAAGTTCGAAAGGCATACTTGGTCGTTCCAGCTATGGCAGAGGCAATACTAGTCTTGCCGATTCCAGGAGGTCCGTAGAGAATCATGGAGGACAGACGGTTGGCTTCCACCATGCGGCGGATGATTTTTCCAGGTCCGACCAGATGCTCCTGACCGATGACCTGGTCGATGGTTTTTGGGCGCATGCGAAGCGCGAGATTGTCTGGCATAGCAGTCCTTTCTAACATGGATTTTCTGATGTATATGTGGTAAGATGGTAGTATCTATTTTAGCATAATTCCGAGTATTCGGGGCGATTTAAGAGTCGCATAGAAAGAGGACAAAATGGCAACATACGGATTTTTAGATGTTTTAGAGGAAGAATTGGACAAGAACTTTCCCTTTGACTTTGAGATTAGCTGGGACAAGCGCAATCATGCAGTTGAAGTGAGTTTTTTATTGGAAGCACAAAATGCTGCGGGAGTAGAGATGCTAGACGAGGACGGAGAGGTGTCATCAGACGATATCCTCTTTGAGGAAGCAGTTCTTTTCTACAATCCTGCCAAGTCAACAGTCAATGCGGACGATTATCTGACTGTCATTCCTTACTTACCAAAGAAAGGCTTCTCTCGTGAATTTTTAGCTTATTTCGCCCTTTTTCTCAAAGATACTGCAGAGGTTGGGCTGGATGCACTCATGGATTTTTTGGAAGACCCAGAAGCAGAAGAATTTGTCATGGAATGGAACCAAGAAGTCTTTGAAGAAGGAAAAGTTGGCTTGGAGGAAGGAGAATTTTATCCTTATCCGAGATACTAGGAGTCTAGAAAAAGGTGACGTCAATGAATTTTAATAAAATAAAAATCAAAAAAGATTATTTACCATTTAATAATAAAATGATTGAGCTGCCTATTGAGGACTGTCATAATCTTATATTTGCTAGAAATGGAACTGGAAAGACAACAATTGCTAGAGAAATTTATGAGAATCGTGATAAGGAATCAAGGGAAGACGAAAAGTATAGTATTTTTTTTAATGATACCAATCCAGTTGACATTAACGAAAAAGAATATATTTATGTTTTTGGATATGACTTTTTTGTTAATTTTAATGTTGAAAATCCACTAATTTATGCAACTAATGATATTAATGATGTAAAAGAAGATATAGAAAACACTAATAAGGAAATAGAACTTTTAGCAAGACAGCTAGCACGATTTGGAGGAAGTAACAGTAATCCAGAGGCTACCATTGCTAGGAGATTGTATGATTTTGGAATAACTAGTGCTAAGTTTGACTCAAAACGCAAAGAAACATTTGTTGAAAAAGGAGAGTTAGGCTTTTTGAAAGAATTGGTTAACTCTGATTTGTATAGAAATTTGAAGGCACAATATCGAAAAAGTGATGGAAAGTATAAATACCAAAGGAATTTGTTCGATAGTATGCGTACTGAGAGAGAAATTGAGACAATTAAGTTATTGAGTAAATTTCCTGGTTTTTTTGAATTAGAGGAAAAGGTGAATTCTTTTGAAAAAAGGTTGCAAGAATCCTACACTGAATTGAATAAAATTGTTGAATCAGCACGTAAACCAACAGAGGGATTTCTTGATAAAATCAACTATTATGCAGCTAGGATTTTTTATTCAAAAGATAGATTAGAGTTTACAAAGAGTAGAGATAAATTGTATGAAGTAAAGTCTAGAGGTAAAAAATTAGACAATTTAAATCAGCTATCTACAGCTGAACAGAACATTGTCAATCTCATTTACTTTTTTTCACGTATTCTATATGAAATCGAAGTGAATCAGGTAACACAAAAGGTTTTAATTGTTTTAGATGACCCTATTGCAAGTACAGATTTTGAAAATAAAATAGGTATATACTCTTTTTTAAGAGAACAGATTAAGATTCTATCGAAACAAATAAATAACTTTACTTGTCTTATTTTTACCCATGATGAAGAGGTTTATTACCATTTTAATAAATTATTTAGCGACTTAGAATTAAACATCAAACGATATGAATTGTCACATGAAAATGGTTTGATGCAAATTAATTCGGAAAATAATTTCTACTCTAAGCATATAACTGATATATATCTATTTGCTTTAGGATATAAAAAAGAGTTGCAATTTTACATTGGAAATGTGATGCGAAAGGTATTGGAAGGATATTCAACTTTTAATTATTGTATGGGTATGGAGGAACTATCAACTTCAGTAGAAATTAAGAATGAGTTATCTACACAGGAAGAAAAAGGACTGTTTGATAATTTCTTATATAGATTGTTATTAAATTCTGAGAGTCATCAAAGTGACAATTCTAAGAAAACAGAACATAATAGAGTTGATTATTTTTCTATACAAGAAAAGCAAAATACAGCTAAAATTGTAATTTCATTGCTTTATCGATTAAATCCACTATATGTTGAAAGACATATTGCAGATTTTGTCGAAATGAGTGAAGACTTAAAGCAATTCAAAAAAGAAAAAGAAAACAAAGAAAATAGAATTGCAAAATATATTAGAGATATAATGAATAGAGAGAAAGGAATTAAAAGTACTGCAGGAGAAAAGCAAGAGGAAATTAAGGAAAAAAAACTTAGAATAGAAGAAGAAAAGGGGAATCTTGAGGAAGAACTCAAAGAACTCGAAAAATGTTATTTAATGGAATTTGCCAATGACAACTGGCGAGAAAAATTAAAGGAAAATATTGATTGTTGGCTGAGTATATAGAGGAATAATACATGGACAAATGGCAAGAGTTAAAAGTTACAGTGAAGCGTGAGGGGGAGGAGCTGGTCTCCAATCTCTTGATTGAGCTGGGGGCGCAAGGTGTTGCGATCAAAGACAGTATGGACTATGTGGGGAATGTGGATCGCTTCGGTGAGATTTTCCCAGAGGTTGAGCAACAAGAAGAAATCGTAGTGACCGCCTACTATCCTGATACGGTTGATGTAGCTGTGGTTGAGGCGGACTTGCAGGCTCGTCTGGCAGAATTGACAGACTTTATGGATCTAGGAGATGTCAAGATGGGCACGACTGACTTGGCTGAGGAAGACTGGGCAGACAACTGGAAGAAATATTATGAACCAGCTCGCATTACTCATGACTTGACCATCGTGCCGTCTTGGACGGACTATGAGGCGACTACGGGAGAAAAGATTATCAAGCTGGATCCTGGTATGGCCTTTGGTACGGGTACTCATCCAACGACCAAGATGAGCCTTTTTGCCTTGGAGCAGGTTCTTCGTGGTGGCGAAACGGTGCTAGATGTGGGGACTGGTTCAGGTGTTCTCTCCATTGCCAGCTCACTTCTTAGCGCTAAGGAAATTTTCGCCTATGACCTGGATGATGTAGCGGTTCGTGTTGCTCAGGAAAATATTGAGCTCAACCCTGGTATGGAAAATATTCATGTAGCGGCAGGAGATTTGCTTAAGGGTGTGGAGATTGAGGCAGATGTGATTGTAGCTAATATCCTGGCGGATATTCTCATTCATCTGACAGAGGATGCTTATCGCTTGGTCAAGGATGAAGGCTACCTCATCATGAGTGGCATTATCAAGGACAAGTGGGACATGGTGCGCGAGTCGGCTGAGTCAGCTGGATTTTTCCTTGAAACCCATATGATTCAAGGGGAATGGAATGCCTGTGTCTTTAAGAAGACTAAGGATATTTCAGGTGTGATTGGAGGCTAGCATGCAGCAGTATTTTGTCAAGGGCTGTGCAGTCTCTCCTGTCACTATTGAGGACAAGGAAACCAGCAAGCATATGTTTCAGGTCATGCGCTTGAAAGAAGATGATGAGGTGAGCTTGGTCTTTGATGATGGTATCAAGCGCTTGGCGCGCGTCTTGGATGTGGAAAATCGTCAGTTTAAATTGGTTGAAGAATTAGTTGACAATGTGGAACTGCCCGTTCAAGTAACCATCGCATCCGGCTTTCCCAAGGGAGACAAGCTGGAGTTTATTACTCAGAAAGTAACAGAACTAGGAGCTAGTCAAATCTGGGCCTTCCCTGCCGATTGGTCAGTCGCCAAGTGGGACGGCAAGAAACTAGGCAAAAAGGTTGAAAAACTAGAAAAAATCGCCCTTGGAGCGGCAGAACAAAGCAAGCGTAATATCGTTCCAACTATTCAGCTTTTCGAGAAAAAAGCAGATTTTCTAGCTCAGTTTGACCAGTTTGACTCTATCGTAGTAGCCTATGAAGAGTCAGCAAAAGAAGGAGAAGTCGCTGCGCTCCTGCAATCAGTCGCTGGTCTTGAAAAAGGAGCCAAACTGCTCTTTATCTTTGGTCCAGAAGGCGGTATCTCACCAGCAGAAATCGAAAGTTTTGAAGCTAAAGGAGCCGTCTTGGCAGGACTTGGCCCTCGCATCTTGCGAGCGGAAACAGCCCCACTTTACGCCTTATCAGCCCTTAGTGTTTTAGTAGAATTAGAGAAATAAGAGGAAGAAAATGGAACAAAAACACCGTTCAGAATTTCCAGAGAAGGAACTTTGGGATTTAACCGCCCTTTACCAAGACCGTGAGGATTTCTTGCGAGCAATCGAGAAAACGCGCGAAGATATCAACCAATTTAGCCGTGACTACAAGGGCAATCTTCATACTTTTGAGGATTTCGAGAAGGCCTTTGCGGAATTGGAACAAATTTATATTCAGATGAGCCATATTGGCAATTACGCCTTTATGCCTCAGACGACCGATTATAGTAATGAAGATTTTGCTAATATTGCCCAGGCTGGGATGGAATTTGAAACAGATGCCAGCGTAGCCTTGACCTTCTTTGACGACGCCTTGGTGGCAGCAGACGAGGAGGTCTTGGACCGTTTGGGTAAATTGCCTCACTTGACGGCAGCCATTCGTCAGGCTAAAATCAAAAAAGCCCACTATCTAGGGGCTGATGTGGAGAAGGCCTTGACCAATCTGGGTGAAGTTTTCTATAGTCCGCAGGATATTTATACTAAGATGCGAGCTGGGGACTTTGAAATGACTGACTTTGAAGCCCATGGCAAGACCTACAAAAATAGCTTTGTTACCTATGAAAATTTCTACCAAAACCACGAGGACGCTGAGGTTCGTGAAAAATCCTTCCGTTCCTTCTCAGAAGGACTACGTAAGCACCAAAATACAGCTGCAGCAGCCTATTTAGCCCAAGTCAAGTCGGAAAAACTCTTGGCAGATATGAAGGGCTACGACTCAGTCTTTGATTATCTCCTAGCTGAGCAAGAAGTGGACCGTGCCATGTTTGACCGCCAGATTGACCTCATCATGAAGGATTTTGCGCCAGTTGCTCAGAGATACCTCAAGCATGTTGCCAAGGTCAATGGTCTTGAAAAGATGACCTTTGCAGACTGGAAATTGGACTTGGACAGCGCCCTCAATCCTGAAGTGACTATTGATGACGCCTATGATTTGGTCATGAAGTCAGTAGAACCTTTGGGACAAGAATATTGTCAGGAAGTTGCGCGCTATCAAGAAGAACGCTGGGTGGACTTTGCTGCTAATAGTGGCAAGGATTCTGGTGGTTATGCGGCGGATCCATATCGCGTGCACCCTTATGTCCTCATGAGCTGGACAGGCCGTTTGAGCGATGTCTATACCTTGATTCATGAAATCGGGCATTCTGGTCAATTTATCTTTTCAGACAACCACCAGAGCTATTTCAACGCCCACATGTCGACCTACTATGTCGAAGCGCCGTCAACCTTCAATGAATTGCTTTTAAGTGATTATTTGGAGCACCAGTCTGACGACCCTCGTCAAAAACGCTTTGCCCTTGCTCATCGTCTGACAGACACCTACTTCCATAACTTTATCACCCACCTCTTGGAAGCAGCCTTCCAGCATAAGGTTTATACATTGATTGAGGAAGGGGAGACCTTTGGAGCAAGCAAGCTCAACAGCATTATGAAGGAAGTTTTGACAGATTTCTGGGGAGATGCTATTGAAATTGACGACGATGCGGCCTTGACTTGGATGCGCCAAGCCCACTACTACATGGGCTTGTATAGCTACACCTACTCTGCTGGTCTTGTCATCTCGACAGCAGGTTATCTCCATCTGAAAAACTCTGAGAATGGGGCTAGAGACTGGCTCAATCTCCTTAAATCAGGTGGCAGTAAGACACCGCTTGAGTCAGCCATGATTATCGGAGCGGATATCTCAACAGACAAACCACTCCGTGATACCATCCAATTTTTGTCAGACACAGTTGACCAGATTATTGCCTACAGTGCTGAGTTGGGGGAGTAAAGAAACAGGATGTCAGAATTAAACCTACTATAGAGTACGTACTGAATTCGAAGTTTAATGAACAGAAAGTCATCTTCGGATGACTTTTTGATAAGTTACTAGAAATGTAGAGGTACTTGAGATGTATGAAGAATTACAAAGAAAAGTGACAGAAGAAAAACCAAGCTATAGTCGAGAAGAAATTCAGTGGTTGCTTGATCATTTAGGAGATCCCTCTCCAGAAATTCGAGACGAACTTGTTTTTACGAGTTTGGCTAGAGGGATTCAAGAAGAACTGTTTTCCCTTGAACAGTTTCAGTTTATCTCAGAAGAGGTCTCCTCTGATGAAGGTCTATACAAAGAGATTGATAGTAGAGGAGTTTCGGCTCTTAAACGTTCTTTTAGGGCGCTTATTTATGCCAATCTTTTGTCTGCAGATGGTAACGAGCACTCTCTTTTCTATAAAGGTTTAAAAGCTGATATAAGAAATGCTATGCTATCTCAAGGTTTGTATTATCTTAAAAAAGAAAAGGATACGACAGGTTTTTCAAGTCAGTATGGTTGGGTTCACGCTTTTGCGCATGGAGCGGATCTCTTGACTGAAGTCGTTTGTCATCCAGATTTTCCTAGTAACAGAGTTTCTGAAGTATTTGATGTACTGGGTCAACTATTTAAAAGAATTCCCATTCGTTTTACAAATGATGAGGATTGGCGGTTAGCGAGAGTACTTTATGAACCCATTTTGCAAGGGAAATTAGATCAGGAACAAGTAGCTTCTTGGATAAAAACTGTTGATTTTCCAATAGAAGAGACCGAAGATTTTTATAAATTTTCCAATTTCAGATCCTGTCTGTTGGAAGTCTATATCCAACTTGACCAGAGAAATAGTTTACAAGATGCCTTGAAAGAAGCCATTCAATCTTTTCAGTACTAAGTCTAAGAGAGTCGTTTCATGATTTTCAAGTAACTTTCCAGTCAATTTTCTTGAAACCCTTTCCTTCTTCTGATAGACTAATACATAGTTTGAAAAAAGGAGACTTATCATGAAAAAATTTGTTGCTGAATTAATCGGTACATTTATGCTTGTGTTCATTGGAACAGGAGCTGTTGTTTTTGGAAATGGTCTTAATGGCCTTGGACACCTTGGAATTGCTTTTGCCTTTGGTTTGGCAATTGTAGTTGCAGCTTTCTCAATCGGAACTGTTTCAGGTGCTCACTTGAACCCAGCTGTTTCGATCGCTATGTTTGTAAACAAACGTTTGTCATCTTCAGAACTCGTAAACTACATCCTTGGACAAGTAGTTGGAGCTTTCCTTGCGTCAGCTGCAGTATTCTTCCTCTTGTCTAACTCAGGCATGTCAACTGCTAGTCTTGGTGAAAATGCCTTGGCAAACGGTGTCACTGTCTTTGGTGGATTCTTGTTTGAAGTCATCGCAACTTTCTTGTTTGTCCTAGTTATCATGACTGTAACATCAGAAAGCAAGGGAAATGGTGCGATTGCTGGTTTAGTAATCGGTTTGTCCTTGATGGCGATGATCCTTGTTGGATTGAACATTACTGGACTTTCAGTTAACCCAGCTCGTAGCTTGGCACCAGCTGTCTTGGTCGGTGGCGCAGCCCTTCAACAAGTATGGATTTTCATCCTTGCCCCAATCGTTGGTGGTGTTCTTGCAGCTCTTGTTGCGAAAAACTTCCTTGGAACAGAAGAATAATTGAAACTCAAAAAGCCTTGCTCCTCAGCTTGAGGAACAGGGCTTTTTCGTATGATACTCTTCGAAAATCTCTTCAAACCACGTCAGCGTCCATCTGCAACCTCAAAACACTGTTTTGAGCTGACTTCGTCAATCTTATCTATAACCTCAAAGCAGTGCTTTGAGCAACCTGCGGCTAGCTTCCTAGTTTGCTCTTTGATTTTCATTGAGTATGAGTTTAGCGGTTGTCAATTTTCTCTGGATAAAGGTCGTGTTGGAAGAGGCGTTGTTCTGCCAATCCTTCATACTTAGTTCCAGGTCTACCGTAGTTGTAGTAGGGGTCAATTGAAATGCCACCGCGCGGAGTGAATTTTCCCCAGACTTCTAAATAGCGAGGGTCTAGCAAGTTGACCAAGTCTTTCCCTATGGTGTTGATACAGTTTTCGTGAAAATCCCCATGATTTCGGTAGCTAAAGAGGTAGAGTTTGAGGGATTTTGACTCGACACAGAGCTTGTCAGGAATGTAGGAAATATAAATGGTCGCAAAGTCTGGTTGAGCAGTGATAGGGCACAGCGAGGTAAATTCAGGACAGTTGAATTTGATGAAATAGTCATTTTCAACATGACGATTGTCAAAGGATTCGAGGACTTCTGGTTGATAGTCGAAAATGTAGTTGGTTTCTTTATTGCCTAGTAGGCTTAGGTTTTTCATTTCTTCTTGTTGTGACATGATTTTTTCTTTCTAATCTTAAACACCACGTTGGTTGTCGTAGAGGAGGGTATGAAGTTGAGGAAGGACGCGGACATTGCCCCAGCTATCGTCAGCAGCGACATGTTCCCAGAGTTCTTTGAGGCGATCCAGTTGGTCTTGGACAATATTGCCTGTAGCCTTGGGCTCAGGATTTCCTGCTGATAAGAAGAGGACATCTGGTTGGTAGCGTTCTTGAACCTCTTTGGCAAAGGCCAAATCGGCATCGTCAAAGACAGGGATTTTAAAGGTGACCTTGCCTGGGTCCAGTTGGGAAACGATAAAGTCCAAGGTCTCAAAGTTGACTTCCATCTTTGATGAAGGAGGCTTGGGACTCAGAGTGACCTGATCGATATCTTTTAACCAATTTTGCCAGCGGGAGCCTTGGGTCTCAACTGCCAGAGTGACACCACGTTCCTTGAGCTTGGTGACGAGTTCGGCCATGTTGGCTGCTAGGATAGCAGGATTTCCCCCAGATAGGGTTACATAGTCGTAGCTTCCTAGCTTATCTAAGGCAGCAATGACTTCATCAGCGGTCATGCGAGTTGGCTTTTCAGAACCATCCCAAGTAAAGGCAGAGTCGCACCAGTCGCAATGGTAGTCGCAACCAGCAGTACGGACAAACATGGTTTTCTGCCCGATGGCACGACCTTCACCTTGAAAGGTTGGGCCAAAGATTTCCAGAACTGGTAGTTTGAGGACACGTTCCCTAGTCATCTAACCACTCCCGTCTAAACTCTGCAAAGGCAGTCGGAGTCTCATAGAGACGAACGTATTCCATACGGAGACCGCGTTCGTCTGGCAACTCTTGACTCATGGTTTGGAAAATCCAGTAAACCATGTTTTCAGCGGTTGTATTCATATAAGGCAGGGTTTCATTGAGATAGCGATGATCCAAATGGGGCTCTAAGTAGTCCTTGTAGATAGCTTTGATATCTCCAAAATCGTAGGTCATACCCCGTTCATCTAAAAATCCACTGACAGCAATCTGCAGATGATAAGTGTGGCCGTGCAGGGATTTGCATTTTCCCTCATAGTGAAAGAGGTGGTGGGCAGCGTCGAAAGTAAACTCTTTTGATACCAAGGTTCTGTGAGGATTGTAGACAAGAGACTCCCCAGTTTCCTGTTTGATTTCTTTGGGTGCAAAAAACATTAGCCCACTCCTTTCTGTGAGAGATAAACATCAAGGCCATGCTGACGCAGGTGGCAGGCTGGGCAATCTCCACAGCCACTTCCGATAATCCCATTGTAGCAGGTCAAGGTCTTTTCACGAACATAGTCAAAGGCACCGAGTTGGTCGGCTAATTCCCAAGTTTCAGCCTTGTCTAGCCACATGAGAGGCGTTTGGATAACGAAGTCGTAATCCATGGCAAGGTTGAGAGTAACATTGAGAGATTTGACAAAGACATCTCGACAGTCAGGGTAGCCTGAGAAGTCTGTCTCGCAGACACCTGTGACGATGTCTTTAATGCCTCGTTGCTTGGCAAGAACTGCCGCAAAGGACAGAAAGAGGTGGTTGCGACCGTCAACGAAGGTATTGGGAACCTCTCCCTCTTTTTGCTCGATTTCCAGATCAGAGGTCAGGGCATTTTCAGTGATTTGTCCCAGCAGAGACATATCTAAGATGTGATGACGAATACCTTGTTCCTTAGCGATTTCTCTAGCAACTTGAATTTCGAGATGATGGCGTTGGCCGTAGGCAAAGGTGACGGCTTCGACTGTTTCATAGTGTTCTTTAGCCCAAAAGAGGCAGGTTGTAGAATCTTGACCGCCGCTAAAGACGACCAAGGCTGATTGACGTTTCATAGTACTCCTTCTAAAATGGGAAATGTTCAGAGAACGCAAAAAGCTCCCTTGAGGGGAGCTAAAAAATACCAATTAGAGGTTTTTTTTAGCGATGGCATGTCCCAAACATCGTAATATTCTACATACAGTCTAGCATATTTTTTGAAAAATGGCAAAGGGCAAGAAAAAAGAGACCAAATAAAGCACTTGGTCTCTCGTGTGATTAGCTCAATTCAGCAACGATAGCCTTGATTTGTTCTGCTGTGTGTACTCCAGCAACTTGTTTTACCACTTGGCCATCTTTCTTGAAGAGAAGAGTTGGGATAGACATGATTCCAAAGGCACGAGCTGTGTTTGGATTTTCATCAACGTCCATTTTAACGATTTTCAAAACATCTTCTGAAAGTTCTTCAGACAATTTGTCCAAGATTGGACCTTGCATACGACATGGACCACACCAAGTTGCCCAGAAGTCTACCAAGACCAAACCGTCTTTTGTTTCTTGTTCAAATGTTGCATCTGTAATTGCTTTTGCCATTGTATTTCTCCTTTTTTAGTTATATTGGCTTAAATCTTGTTTCATGAGATAGAAGAAGACATCTCCATAAGTCCCATGGTAGTCCAAATCATGACCATTGTAGGTTAATTTTTGGACAGTGTAGTAATCCGCGACGCCGATAAGGCAGGCATGTTGAGAACGCTCAAAGTCTTGGTAAGACTCGAAAGTCATAGTTCTCTCTTGCTTGCTGGCGTCTAGATAAGTAATTTCGATCATATAAAACTCCTTTGTTCGATCTTGACTTTATTGTACTCCATGAAAAGAGGAATGTCAAGAAAAATGATTGCGCACGCAACTTTTTTTAAAAAAATCTGATTATGAAATGAAATCAAGACTTGTCTCCAGCCTTTCCTCGACGGCCTTTTGCAGGTAAGCTAGGGTTGTCTGTCCCTCGTCAGTCAGGCAGATAAAGCTAGCCCGTCTATCCTGATCGCAACACCGGCGACTAAGCAAACCGCAGTTTTTCTCTTCTAGTCGGGCCACCATTCGAGAAACAGCGCTGGGACTGAGATGGAGTTTATCAGGTAAATCAATCTGCCGTAAGGATTTTTCATTAGCGAGGTCCAGATAGTAGAGCAGGTAAAACTCTTTCAAGGTCAGTCTTTGTTCACTCTGCTGGGCAATAGTTTCTTCCAACAAGGCTTCCATTTCCTTTTGACGGCGGTTGTAGTCAAACCACTTTTCCAAATAGGTCATTGCTTTCTCCTTTCTTTTCAAAGTAAAATCACAAAGTCATTACTGACTGTCTCTACAACACAAGATGATTGCGCATGCAATGATTATACTACTTTTAACTAATCCTTGCAAGAGAGAAGAATTGCAATATTTCCTTGAAATTTTCTGAAAAAAGAGTAAACTGGTATGCAAGAAGTCTATTTCGTGGAGTTTAGGATGAAATTATATGTTCAATTAATGATTCTCTTTGTGATTTCTCTAATCGGAGAGGGAATTTCCAGTTTCTTTCATCTGCCTATCCCAGGCAGTATTATCGGTTTGATTATTCTCTTTCTAGCCTTACAGTTCAAGTGGCTAAGGACCAGGCATGTCAATATGGTAGGAAATTTCTTGCTGGCCAACATGACCATTCTCTTTTTGCCACCAGCAGTAGGTATCATGGAAAAGTTTGATGTGATTGCCCCTTATCTCTTGCCCATCGTCTTGATTGTCTTTTTTGCGGCTGTCATCAACATTATCCTTATTGCCCTAGTGGTTCAGTTTATCAAGAGACGATTTGAGGGAGATTATGAGAAAGGAGATGCCAAATGAGCGAATTTGTATCCAATCCCCTGTTTGGGCTTGCCCTGTCTATCTTAGCTTATCTAGTGGGAATGCTGATTTACAGACGCTTCCCCCATCCATTGACAACGCCCCTGCTTTTGTCAGCCATTTTTATCATTTTTTTCCTTAAGGCGACGGGTATTTCTTATCAAGATTATTACCAAGGTGGGGTTTATCTGAACAACTTGATTGTCCCATCGACCGTGGCTTTAGGGATTCCGCTTTATAAGAGTTTTCACCTGATGAAGCACCATGCTCGGAGTATTCTCTTTGGTAGTCTGTTAGCAGTAGTTGTCAATACTAGCTTCACTGCCATAGTAGCGAAAATATTTGGCATGGACTTTTTCCTAGCCATTTCTCTCTTTCCCAAGTCAGTGACAACCGCCATGGCAGTGGGAATCACAGAAAAATTGCAAGGATTAACAACTGTAACCTTGGTCGTCGTAGTAGCGACTGGGATTTTGACAAGTGTGATTGGACCAACTCTTTTGAAGTGGTTGAAAATTGATGATCCGGTAGCAGTCGGGCTTTCCCTTGGAGGAACGGGACACGCTGTCGGAACGGGAACAGCCTTTCGATACGGCTCGGTAGCAGGAGCCATGGGTGGTTTGGCTATCGGTGTAACCGGTATACTCTACGTATTTGTCAGCCCCATCGTAGCCAGTTTGATATTGAGTTAAAGAAAAACCCAGCTTTCTAGCTGGGCATTTTTTATTGCAAGTTAACCTTGTTTTTCAAGATGTAGTAGGTACCAAGATAGTAGATAGCTGATAAAAAGAGATCGCGCAGAATTTCTGTACCAACCATCACGTTATAGTCATTGTCAACTCTTAAGAAGAAAGTGATATAACCAATAACGATTGAAATGACGATATAGGCTAGAATCCCCATGGCTGTTCGATACTCGTTAAAGAGTTGCCCGATAGAGATGGAGAGGTAAATGGACAAAATCCATGCGATTGACCCGACAAACAGTGATAGGGCATACAGCCAGCCGTAGCTGAGATAAGGGGAAATGAAGTTGTAGAGGGCAGTGAAGTCTTTTTCAATTGGTGTTAAGAAGATGATAATCAATATACTCAAGATAAAGACGATATAGCCTAAGATGGACCAGACAAGACCACCTAAAAGTTTTGCGATGATGATTTGGTGCTCGGAGACAGGCAAGGTCAAGGTCAAGTACCCTTGGCGGTCATAAACACTCCCCTTGAATCTTCGGATGATTAAAAAGATTGTTGCAATCCAAAGAGTGACGCTGAGTCCTCCAAAGACTAGTACTAAAAAGAAGATGAAATAAGCAGCATTGTTAGGATTGTAACTCTGGCTAAGACTGTTAATAAAAGCTCCAATCAAAACTGAAATTGCAAGTACAGCACCGTAGAGTGCCAGATACCATTTATTGACATTTTTAAATTCATAACGAACTAGATTCCAAAACATAATAATCTCCTTTGCTTAGGCTTTAAATTCCTGGCGGAAGAGCTGGTCAATTGATTCACCTGACTCGTAACGAATATCATCAACATTTCCTTGGCGGACGACTTTTCCGTCTTTGAGGAAGATGATCTCATCCAAGATTGGCTCAATATCTGAAATCAAGTGGGTTGAAATCAGCACCGTAGAGGTTGGTGAGTAGTTATTGATGATGGTATTGAGGATATAATCACGGGCAGCTGGATCCACGCCTCCGATTGGTTCGTCCAGAACGTAGAGGCGGGCTTCACGGCTCATAACCAAGATGAGTTGGACCTTTTCCTTGTTCCCTTTTGATAGTTTCTTGAGGCGACTGTTTTCATCAATACCGAGATCGGCTAAAAGGTGTTGGGCTCTTTCGAGATTGAAATCCTGATAGAAGGTTTTAAAATAGGTTAGAGCATCCTTAACCTTCATCTCTTCATTGAGGTAGGTTGTATCTGGTAGGTAGGAGACGATCGCCTTGGTAGCAGGACTTGGATCCTGTCCGTTAATGAGGACACGTCCTTTATTTGGTTGAAGGAGGCCATTGATCAGTTTGATCAAGGTTGTTTTTCCGGATCCGTTTGGTCCAAGGAGCCCGACAATTTTTCCGGCTGAGATCTCTAGTGAGATATTGTCAAGTGCCGCAGTTGCTCCATATGATTTTGTTACATTTTCAAGTGCTAGTAGTGTCATAGTCTTAAACTCCTTTAATATAGTCGCTTAATACATTTGGCAGTTCTTCTTTTTTGTAGCCAAATTGAAGCATGCAAGAGACGAATTGTTGCAGTTGCTCCTCGGAAAGTTGTTTGCGGGACTGAAGGATGAGATCCAAATCCTCGGTGACAAAACGACCAGTTGTCCGCTTGCTGTATACAAATCCTTCACGTTCAAGGTCAGACAAGGCGCGCTGAATGGTATTGGGATTGACTCCAGCCTCGCTCGCCAAATCTCTCACGGTAGGGAGCTGTTGGTTGGGTTCCAGTTCATGGGAAACAATCTGTAGTTTAATTTTTTCCATAATCTGTAAATAAATCGGTTTTGTATTATCAAATGACCAGGACATCATAGTCTCCTTTCTTTACAGCTGTTGTTCTAATTAAATAATACAATATAACAAAAAACTTGTCAAGTAAAAATAAGAATTGTTTTGGGAATTGCTCAAAAAATGGTATAATGAAAAGAAAACGACAAGGAGGGAAATGCATGCGTTGTCCAAAATGTGGGGCTACCAAGTCTAGTGTTGTTGATAGTCGACAAGCCGAAGAAGGAAATACCATTCGTCGAAGACGTGAGTGCGATGAGTGTCAGCATCGTTTTACAACCTATGAACGAGTAGAAGAAAGAACACTGGTTGTCGTCAAAAAAGACGGTACGCGAGAGCAGTTTTCGAGAGATAAAATCTTTAATGGGATTATCCGCTCAGCCCAGAAACGTCCTGTTTCAAGTGACGAAATCGGCATGGTGGTCAATCGTATCGAGCAAAAACTCCGTAGTCGCAGTGAGAATGAGATCCAAAGTGAATACATTGGTTCTTTAGTCATGGAAGAATTGGCAGAGCTGGATGAGATTACCTATGTTCGTTTTGCCAGTGTTTACCGTAGTTTTAAGGATGTGAGTGAATTGGAAAGTCTGCTCCAGCAAATCACCCAGTCCTCTAAGAAGAAAAAGGAAAAATAGATGAAGCCAAATGACCGTTTTTCTTTTCTAAAGAATAATCGGGTGTCGCAAGATACCTCTTCTCTGGTGCAGTGCTACCTCCCGATTATCGGTCAGGAGGCACTGAGCCTCTATTTATATGCTATTACCTTTTGGGATGGTGGACAAAAGGAATATCTCTTTTCCCACATCCTCAACCACTTAAACTTTGGCATGCCGACCTTGCTCCAATCCATTAAAATCTTATCTGCTTTGGATTTGTTGACCCTTTATCAGAAGGGAGAAACCTATGAATTGCAGCTTCATTCTCCCCTACCTATTCAGGATTTTTTAAGTCATTCTGTCTATAGCAGACTGTTGGAGAGAAAGATTGGGGATACTGCGCTTGCTTCTATGAAGCAAGCTCCAAGTGAGGGAGAAGCACTCTCTGTTTCTTTGAGCCAAGTATTTCCAAACCTGACCGAAGAAGTGACTCCAACCGAGTCTAAAAGCAAGTTAAAAAACGATTTTGACTTGGAACATTTTCAGCGCCTGATGGCTCGAGATGGTTTGCGTTTTGAAAATGAGCAGGCGGATGTTTTGGAATTGTTCGCCATCTCAGATGAAAAAAAATGGACCTGGTTTGAAACCTATCAATTAGCCAAGGCGACTACAGTGGCTCAGGTTATTTCAGTCAAACGCATGCGTGAAAAAATTGCGCAAAAACCAGCGTCTTCTGACTTTAGCCCAAAAGAAATGACCATTATCAGGGAAGCCAAAAATAAAACTCCCCTAGAGTTTTTAGCCGAAATCAAGCAAACACGTAAGGGGAACATCACCCAAAGTGAAAGAGAACTCCTTTACCAGATGGCATCTTTAGGCTTGTTGGACGAAGTCATCAATATCGTCTTGCTTCTAACCTTTAACAAGGTTGATTCGGCCAATGTCAATGAAAAATACGCTATGAAGGTCGCCAATGACTATGCTTACCAAAAAATTCGGACAGCAGAAGAGGCTGTGCTTCGGATTCGAGAACGTCAGCAAAAAGGCCAGGAAGACCAGAAATCGAAAACTAGCTCGACTAAGACAAATGTTCCTAAGTGGAGCAATCCAGAATATAAAAATCAAACCAGTGAGGAGACTCGTCTGGAACTAGAACGTAAAAAACAAGAAATGTTAGCCCGATTAGAAGAAGGAGGAGACTAGATGGAAAGTGTTGGTGATGTAATCAAACGTCAGACAAGTCGTTTTCAGTATCAGGACTTGGTCCAGCAGATCATGAAGGACCCCGATGTAGCGGCTTTTATCCAGAAAGAATCCCTCAGCCAAGAGGAGTTAAAGCGTAGCATTTCCAAGTTCAACCAATATATCACAGAACGGGATAAGTTTCTTCGTGGGGATGCTGACTATATAGCGCGTGGCTACAAGCCTATCTTGGTCATGAATCACGGCTATGCAGATGTATCTTATGAAGAAACACCAGAACTAATCGCGGCTGAAAAAGAGGCGGCCATCAAGAATCGTCTCAAGTTGATTAATCTACCAGCAAGTCTTAAGAAAGCGAAATTGGCTCAGATTGACCTGGATGATCTAGGACGTTTGCCGATTTTTGAGAGACTCTATGCCTTTGTTGACCTTTATCCAAGTATCCGAAAAGGCCTCTATCTTTACGGAGATTTTGGTGTCGGTAAGAGTTTCATGATGGCAGCCCTGGCTCACGACCTATCTGAAAAACGTGGGGCCTCAACAACTATTCTCCACTATCCAAGCTTTGTCATTGATGTGAAAAATGCCATCGGTGAAGGATCTGTGAAAACTTTGGTGGATGACATTAAGTTAGCTGAAGTTCTGGTCTTGGATGATATTGGTGCAGAGCAGTCGACTCCTTGGGTGCGTGATGAGATTCTCCAAGTCATTCTTCAGTACCGCATGCAGGAAGATTTGCCGACCTTCTTTACTTCCAACTTTAATTTCCAAGATTTGGAAAAACATTTTGCCAAAGGAAAGAATGGAAATGACGAGACTTGGGAAGCTAGACGGGTCATGGAACGAATCCGTTATTTGGCTGAGGAGACAAGACTAGAAGGAGAAAATCGCCGATGACAGAAACCATTAAACTGATGAAAGCTCATACTTCAGTTCGTCGCTTTAAGGAACAAGAGATTTCTCAAGAACACTTAAATGAAATCTTGACTGCTGGACAAATGGCGTCGTCTTGGAAAAATTTCCAATCCTACTCTGTGATTCTTGTGCGCAGTCAAGAGAAGAAAGATGCTCTTTATGAATTGGTTCCTCAGGAAGCCATTCGCCAGTCAGCTGCCTTTTTGCTCTTTGTCGGCGACTTGAACCGAGCTGAAAAGGGAGCAAGCCTTCATACGGATGCTTTCCGACCTCAAGGAGTGGAAGGTCTCCTTATCACGTCTGTAGACGCGGCACTTGCTGGGCAAAATACCTTGCTTGCAGCAGAGAGCCTGGGCTATGGTGGTGTTGTCATCGGTTTAGTCCGTTACAAGTCGGAAGAAGTGGCAGAGCTCTTTAACCTGCCTGATTATACCTACCCTGTTTTTGGAATTGCCCTTGGTGTGCCAAATCAACAACACGATGTTAAACCAAGATTACCTTTGAGCCAAGTGGTATTTGAAGAAGAATACCAAGAACAGCCAGTAGCAGCGATTTTGGACTATGACCAAGTTCAGGCAGACTATGCTGGTGCGCGTGCGACGACCTCTTGGAGTCAGCGTTTAGCAGAGCAGTTTGGCCAAGCCGAACCTAGTTCAACTCGAAAAAATCTGGAACAGAAAAAGTTATTGTAGAAAGTGAGAAAACATGGCCTTACCAACTATTGCCATTGTGGGACGTCCCAATGTTGGGAAATCAACCCTATTTAATCGAATCGCTGGTGAGCGGATCTCCATCGTAGAAGATGTCGAGGGTGTGACACGTGACCGTATCTATGCAACGGGTGAGTGGCTCAATCGTTCCTTTAGTATGATTGATACGGGAGGGATTGACGATGTCGATGCTCCCTTCATGGAGCAAATCAAGCACCAGGCAGAAATTGCCATGGAAGAAGCCGATGTCATCGTTTTTGTGGTATCTGGAAAAGAAGGAATCACGGATGCGGACGAATACGTAGCCCGTAAACTCTATAAAACCCATAAACCTGTTATCCTAGCCGTTAACAAGGTTGACAATCCTGAGATGCGAAATGATATCTTTGATTTCTATGCGCTAGGATTGGGCGAACCGTTGCCAATTTCGTCTGTGCACGGTATTGGTACGGGTGATGTGTTGGATGCCATCGTGGATAATCTACCACACGAAGTTGAAGAAGAAAATCCAGATGTCATTAAATTTAGCTTGATTGGCCGTCCTAACGTTGGAAAATCCAGTTTGATCAACGCTATTTTGGGAGAAGACCGCGTGATTGCTAGTCCAGTAGCTGGAACAACGCGTGATGCCATTGATACCCATTTTACAGATACGGATGGTCAAGAGTTTACCATGATTGATACAGCTGGTATGCGTAAGTCTGGTAAAGTCTATGAAAATACGGAGAAATACTCTGTCATGCGTGCTATGCGTGCCATTGACCGTTCTGACGTGGTTTTGATGGTCCTCAATGCGGAAGAAGGTATTCGTGAGTACGACAAGCGTATCGCAGGTTTTGCCCATGAAGCCGGTAAAGGAATGATCATCGTGGTCAACAAGTGGGATACACTTGAGAAAGACAACCACACCATGAAGAACTGGGAAGAAGACATCCGTGAGCAGTTCCAATACCTGCCTTACGCACCGATTGTCTTTGTATCAGCTTTAACCAAGCAACGTCTCCACAAATTGCCTGAGATGATTAAGCAAATCAGTGAAAGTCAAAACACTCGGATTCCATCAGCAGTCTTGAACGATGTGATTATGGATGCCATTGCCATCAATCCAACACCGACAGACAAAGGAAAACGCCTCAAGATTTTCTACGCAACCCAAGTGGCAACCAAACCACCAACCTTTGTCATCTTTGTCAATGAAGAAGAACTCATGCACTTCTCTTACCTGCGTTTCTTGGAAAATCAAATCCGCAAGGCCTTTGTCTTTGAGGGAACCCCGATTCATTTGATTGCAAGAAAACGCAAGTAAGTCTTGCTTATTTTTCAATAAGAATAACTGAAAAGAAGACTAGTTTGTCTTCTTTTTTCTATAAAGTAGGTGAAAAAAATCCTGTCAAATCGAAGGAAAAATCTGTCATCAAAATTCAATCATTTTCCTAGCTTTTGTAATCTATTTGTAATGAAAATGCACTTTCTTTGTAAAAATCAAAATGCTATAATTCCTTAAATCAATTTTCCTTTATCAGGGAGGTTATTATGAAAAGAAGCAGATTTTTTAAACATAGTTTGTTGGTTCGCTTGCTTGGGTTGCTGATGGTTTTTCTCTTCTTGTCAGCATTCACAGCACCTGAAAAACCTGAGTACGGGATCTATGACCCCAATCACTATCTGACTGATGAGACAATCAGACTGATTCGAGGTTTGAATAAGGTAAATAGTCAAAAAGCAGAAAAATTCCAAGTGGGCGTTTACGTTGTGAAAAGCCTGGATGGAGAAACAATCGAAACTGTAGCTAACGAAACAGCTAGAGCTTGGAAGATTGGCTACTCGGGAGACAACAACGGCGCCTTGATTGTGGTCGCTGTTGAGGATAGAAAATCACGGATTGAAACAAGCAATAATGTGGCAAGTAAGATCACAGACTATCAGACCAATAGATTTTTGAAAACAGCACGGCCTTACTTTCAAAAGGGAGACTACAGCAATGGAGTTCTTTCTATAGCAAACAATCTCAACTACATGTTTTATAGTGGATCGAGTACGACTGCTTCAAGTTCTAGAAGTAGTTACGACTATGCTACTAATTCTAGTCGTCTAAGAGAAATTGAAAAGTATACCGCTGGGAGTCAATCTTCGAAACGGCATCGAAAAAGTAGCTTCGATGACGGAGCCCTCGGATTTGTAGTTCTGATTTACTTCATCGTCATGATTATCGGATTTCTATTTGGTGGTCGTGGTGGCGGTTCACGTGGAGATGATTCTGGCGGTGGCTGGTGGGGCGGTGACTCATCAGACTCAGGTTCCTCTTGGTCTGATTCGGGCTCCGACTCATCTGGAGGCTGGGACGGCGGTGGCTTTGATGGCGGTGGTTCGTCTGATGACTGGTGAGTGATCATATATTGCTCAAACCGTTTTCTCCATACAGTAAGGTGACTCCTTTGCAACAGTTCACTCCTTCATTAAAAATAAAAACAAAGTTTGGGAAATTGATTTAAAATCTGAGTATTTTCTCAGAAAAGTTGATAAAAGAAAGTGTTAAGGTTTTGATATGAAACAAAATAAAGTAATTCTCTCAATAGTGGCTATTTTCTTTGGACTACTAGTTCTGGGAAGTTGTTCCGCAGTGACGACCTATAATGGTCTAGTTGGTGAACAGACTAAAGTGGAGCAGGCTCAGGCCGATGTCTCGACAGCCCTCCAACGTCGTTCGGACTTGATTGGTAACTTGGTGGAGTCCGTTAAAGGACAAATGAATCATGAAACCGAAGTCTTTACCAAGATTGCGGATGCTAGAGCTAAAATCGGTAGTAGCTCAGTAACTTCGGAAGAAAACCAAAAGGCTCAGGGAGAGTTGAGCTCTGCTCTTTCCCGCTTGATTTCCTTGACGGAGAATTATCCAGAACTCAAGAGCAATCAAAATGTTGAGCAACTAATGGTCGAACTTTCAGGCAGTGAAAATCGTATCTTTGTAGCACGCAAGGATTATAATAAAGTCGCAGCCGAGTACAATCAAAAGTTGAGAAGTTTTCCAACTGTGCTTTTTGCGAATATGATGAACTTTAAAGAAGCTGAAACCTTTAAAGAAACAGAAGAAGCCAAGACAGTTCCTAAGGTCGATTTTGGAACATCTTCATCAAGTCAATAAAGTGGATCAGCCTATGAATAAAGGAATTTCTCTAGTATGACTAGTGATTTCAAACTCAAACCTGGAAAGTCTTTTCCAGGTTTTTTTGGTATAATAAAAGGGAAGAGACAGTGACTGAAATGGAGGTTTGCTATGGAGAAAACAAAAGCCTTTCTTGAAGCGCACTACAAGAGATATATCTTTACGATTTGCCTTCTCTGGTTCCTCATGTTTTTCCTTCCTTGGGATTGGCATATAGGAGGAGTTTCAATTTATTATTTCGTTATGAAAAAACTCTTTGTGGTTTTTGGAGTTTTATCCATCCTATACTCCGTGCTGATTAAAAAAATCAGTCTCCTCATCTTTGGCATCATCTTTTGCTTGGCCTTCTGGATCAATCTCTTTTGGTATTTTGGGATATTGCCTATATTCTTGGGAAATTAAACATTAACAAATGAAGGACTAGACTAGCTTCTAGTCCTTTTTTCTTCCTTATTGAAATAGTTGGAGATATAAAAATAATTTTGTTGACGGGCTGTCTGTATGATATAATAAGTCCCGTAAAAAGAAGATTAAGGGATTTGAAAAATGGCTAAAAAAGTAAAAGATTATTATGACTTGGCTTATGCTATGGATTTGAGTCGACGGTTGCAAGAAGCATCCGTTGCCTTTGATGGACAAAAGTTTAGGCTGTTGCTAGAAAAAGACTTGGAAAATTTGGAGTTTAGCCAGCGTCAAGAACTCTTGGCTAAAAGTATCAAAGATTGTCTTCCCCTATCTTATCAGGACTCTCTCAAGGTTTTTGAGAAAATTTTGGGTCCTGAGTTAGAGGGTGGTTTAGGTATGTTCTCAGAAGGATATTGGCTTTGGCCAATCGGAAAATATGTAGAGCTATTTGGGGACAAGGAATTTGAATTGAGCACGGCTTTTAGTAAGGAACTAACCAAGCGATTTACTGGAGAATTTTCTATGAGACCTTTGCTGGCTCGTTATCCTAAAGCTACAATGACTTTGCTGTTAGAATGGAGTCGGGATGAAAATTTGCGTGTTCGTAGACTTGCCAGCGAATGCATGCGTATCCGTCTGCCTTGGGCTAAGAGACAAACCGTGGTATTGGATTATTTTGAGGATTTTACCACTATTCTGACCAATCTAAAGGATGATAGAGACAAGTCCATTCAAAAAAGTGTAGCCAATAATCTAAATGATTTGTACAAGGAAGATCCTGATAAGTTTGAAAAGATACTTCAAACTTGGCAAAAGGAGGAGCTGAGTCCAAGTTGTGCTTGGATCATCAAGCATGCATCTCGAACAAAAAACAAAAAGGTAGCCACAGAAGATTGATGCAAAAAAGGCTGAATTTTGGCTGGCCTTTTCCGTTGTAAATTAAGGATTCTTTCTTGAAAAATAATGGTAAATATGCTAAAATTAAAAGAACATTCTAAAATATTCAGAATAAAAAGTAAGGAAAATCATGGCTAATATTTTAAAAACGATTATTGAAAATGATAAAGGAGAACTTCGTCGTCTGGAAAAAATGGCTGATAAGGTTCTTAACTATGAGAGCCAAATGGCTGCAATGTCAGACGAAGAACTAAAAGCGAAAACTGACGAATTTAAAGAACGATACAACAAGGGTGAATCACTTGATTCATTACTATATGAGGCTTTTGCGGTAGTTCGTGAAGCTGCAAAACGTGTCCTTGGGCTTTTCCCTTATAAGGTTCAGGTCATGGGTGGGATTGTTCTTCACCATGGTGACGTTCCAGAGATGCGTACCGGTGAAGGGAAGACCTTGACAGCGACTATGCCAGTGTACCTCAATGCCCTTGCAGGCAAAGGGGTTCACGTAGTCACAGTCAATGAATACCTAACAGAACGTGACGCGACTGAAATGGGTGAGTTGTACTCATGGCTCGGTCTGTCAGTAGGGATCAACTTGGCAGCAAAATCTCCAATGGAGAAAAAAGAGGCTTACCTTTGCGATATTACCTACTCAACCAACTCAGAGATCGGTTTCGACTACCTTCGTGACAACATGGTCGTTCGTGCAGAAAACATGGTGCAACGTCCACTCAATTATGCCTTGGTCGATGAGGTTGACTCTATTTTGATCGACGAAGCTCGTACACCATTGATCGTTTCAGGTGCCAATGCAGTTGAAACAAGTCAACTCTACCATATGGCGGACCACTTCGTGAAATCCTTGGACAAGGATGACTATATCATTGACGTTCAGTCTAAGACGATCGGTTTGTCAGACTCTGGTATTGACAAGGCTGAAAGCTACTTCAAACTAGAAAATCTCTACGACATTGAAAATGTGGCTCTTACTCACTTTATCGATAATGCCCTCCGTGCCAACTATATCATGATTCTCGATATCGACTATGTGGTTAGTGAAGAGCAGGAAATCTTGATTGTCGACCAATTTACAGGTCGTACCATGGAAGGTCGTCGTTACTCTGATGGTTTGCACCAAGCGATTGAAGCAAAAGAAGGTGTGCCAATCCAAGATGAGACTAAGACTTCAGCTTCTATTACCTACCAAAACCTCTTCCGTATGTATAAGAAATTGGCAGGTATGACAGGTACTGGTAAAACAGAAGAAGAAGAATTCCGCGAAATTTACAACATTCGTGTTATCCCAATCCCAACTAACCGTCCAATTCAACGTATCGACCACTCAGACCTTCTCTATGCAAGTCTTGATGCAAAATTTAAGGCTGTAGTTGAAGATGTAAAAGCTCGTTACCAAAAAGGTCAGCCGGTCTTGGTAGGTACAGTTGCCGTTGAAACGAGTGATTTCCTTTCTAAGAAATTGGTAGCAGCAGGTGTTCCTCACGAAGTCTTGAATGCGAAGAACCACTACAGAGAAGCGCAAATCATCATGAACGCTGGTCAACGTGGTGCCGTTACCATCGCAACCAACATGGCCGGTCGTGGTACCGACATTAAACTTGGTGAAGGGGTTCGTGAACTTGGTGGACTTTGCGTCATTGGTACAGAACGCCACGAAAGTCGCCGTATTGATAACCAGCTTCGTGGACGTTCAGGGCGTCAAGGAGACCCAGGTGAGTCACAATTCTACTTGTCTCTTGAAGATGATTTGATGAAACGTTTCGGTTCAGAACGTTTGAAAGGTGTCTTTGAACGACTCAACATGTCTGATGAAGCCATCGAATCTCGCATGTTAACGCGTCAAGTTGAAGCAGCTCAAAAACGTGTCGAAGGAAACAACTACGACACTCGTAAACAAGTCCTTCAATACGATGATGTTATGCGTGAACAACGTGAGATTATCTATGCGCAACGCTATGATGTCATTACTGCAGATCGTGATTTGGCACCAGAAATCCATGCTATGATTCGTCGTACCATTGGACGTATCGTGGATGCACATGCTCGTTCTAAGGAAGATGAAAAATTGGAAGCAATCTTGAACTTTGCTAAGTATAACTTGCTTCCAGAAGATTCAATTAGCCGTTCAGACCTTGCAGGTTTGTCAGACCAAGCTATCAAAGATGAACTTTTCCAACGTGCCTTGAAAGTCTATGACAGCCAAGTTGCTAAGCTTCGTGACGAAGATGCAGTGAAAGAATTCCAAAAAGTCTTGATTCTACGTGTTGTAGACAACAAGTGGACAGATCATATCGACGCCCTTGACCAGTTGCGAAATGCTGTTGGTCTTCGTGGATATGCCCAAAATAACCCTGTTGTAGAATATCAAGCAGAAGGTTTCCGCATGTTTAACGACATGATTGGATCGATTGAATTCGATGTGACCCGTTTGATGATGAAAGCACAAATCCATGAACAAGAACGTCCGCAAACTGAACACAATATCAGTACAACTGCGACTCGTAATATCGCAGCGCAGCAGGCAAGTCTTCCAGAAGATTTGGACTTGAGCCAAATCGGACGAAACGACCAATGCCCATGTGGATCAGGTAAGAAATTCAAGAACTGTCATGGTAAGAGACAATAATATGAGATAAGATACAGGCGGATACCTGGTAAAAATCATTTTTTGCTTGGTGTCCGTTTGCTTTATAAGGAGATGAATCATGGTATTTAAAGCTAAAAGTCCTAAAATTAACATTGAAGAAGTTCGCGCCTTGTCTAAATTAGAGGGAGCGGCTCTTGCGAGAAAAAATCAACGTGATCAGGAATTGGAAGCCATCATCCGTGGGGAAGACCAGCGTATTCTCTTGGTGATTGGACCATGTTCATCTGATAACGAAGAGGCGGTTCTCGAGTATGCCAAGCGTCTATCTGCTTTGCAAGAAGAGGTCAAAGACCGTATTTTTATGGTCATGCGTGTCTATACAGCTAAACCTCGTACCAATGGAGATGGCTATAAGGGCTTGATTCATCAACCAAATGCGACAGAAGCTCCTAGCTTGATTAATGGAATCAAGGCTGTTCGCCAACTGCACTACCGTGTGATTACCGAGACGGGAATGACAACAGCTGATGAGATGCTTTATCCTGAAAATCTTCCGCTAGTGGATGATTTGATTTCTTATATGGCTGTTGGAGCTCGTTCTGTAGAGGATCAACAGCACCGTTTTGTAGCGAGTGGGGCAGATTTTTCAACAGGATTTAAAAATCCCACATCTGGAAATCTCAATGTTATGTTTAACGGGATTTACGCAGCGCAAAATAAACAGAGTTTCCTTTTCCTCGGTAAAGAGGTGGAAACAACAGGGAATCCATTGTCCCACGCCATTCTTCGCGGTGCCTTGAATGAATATGGTAAGAATATTCCTAACTACTACTATGACAATTTGATGGATACCATTGATCAGTATGAAAAGATGGGCTTGGAAAATCCCTTTATCATCATCGATACTAACCATGACAATTCAGGCAAGCAGTACATGGAGCAAATCCGTATCGTTCGTCAGACCTTGATCAACCGTGATTGGAATGAGAAAATCAAGAAATACGTTCGTGGTTTTATGATTGAGTCCTATCTAGAAGATGGACGTCAAAATGAGCCAGAAGTTTTTGGTAAGTCCATTACAGATCCGTGTCTAGGATGGGACAACACAGAAGCACTTGTTCGCGAAATTTACCAAACGCTAGGAGAATAAGATGGCATTTATCGAAAAAGGTCAAGAAATTGATATTGAAGCAATCAAGGCTGCGACCCAGCTGTCAGCTGAAGCCTTGCGAAAAAAAGAAGCCCGTGATAGAGAGTTGGCAGCCATCATCTCAGGTGAGGACGACCGAATCCTTTTGGTGATGGGGCCTTGCTCTTCGGACAATGAAGAAGCTGTGCTCGAATATGCTCATCGCTTAGCAGACTTGCAGAAAAAAGTTGCGGATAAAATCTTTATCGTGATGCGTGTCTATACGGCTAAACCTCGTACCAATGGAGATGGCTATAAGGGTATGATTCATCAACCAAATACTAGCGAAGCGCCTAGTCTCATCAATGGTTTGCAGGCTGTTCGTCAGCTGCACTACCGTGTGATTACCGAAACTGGATTGACAACAGCTGATGAGATGCTTTATCCGTCAAATCTCGTTTTGGTTGATGATCTGGTCAGCTACCATGCTGTAGGGGCTCGCTCAGTGGAAGATCAAGAACACCGCTTTGTAGCCTCTGGGATTGATGCTCCAGTTGGGATGAAAAATCCAACATCTGGGAACCTCGGGGTTATGTTTAATGCCATCTATGCGGCTCAAAACAAGCAAACCTTCCTTTACCATGGCCAAGAAGTGGAAACTTCAGGAAATCCTTTGGCCCACGTTATCCTTCGTGGTGCCATGAACGAATATGGTAAAAATGAACCCAATTTCTACTATGAAACCCTCTTAAATGCCATCAATCACTATGAGTCTATGGGACTTGAAAATCCCTTCATTATCATCGATACCAATCATGAAAATTCTGGCAAGCAGTATATGGAACAAATTCGCATTGTTCGTCAAGCCTTGCTGAATCGTGACTGGAATGAAAAGATTAAAAAGACGGTTCGAGGCTTTATGATCGAATCTTACCTAGCAGACGGTCGCCAAAATCAACCAGAGGTTTTTGGTTGCTCCATAACTGACCCTTGTTTAGGTTGGGAAAATACAGTAGCCTTGGTAGACGAAATTTATACTACCTTAACAAAATAAGTGAAAAGGATGGAGTTGGGGGAATCTCAGCTCCTTTTATGAGTATGATAGTTGGACACGGAATTGACATCGAAGAATTGGCTTCGATAGAAAACGCAGTTACACGACGTGAGGGCTTTGCTAAACGCGTGCTGACCCCTAAAGAATTGGAGCGTTTTACCAGTCTCAAAGGGCGCAGACAGATCGAATACTTGGCAGGTCGCTGGTCAGCTAAGGAGGCCTTTTCCAAGGCTCTGGGAATGGGTATTGGCAAACTGACCTTTCAGGATTTGGAAGTTTTGAACAATGAACGAGGCGCGCCTTATTTTAGTCAGGCACCATTTTCAGGAAAGATTTGGCTATCTATCAGCCATACAGATCAGTTTGTGACAGCCAGTGTCATTTTGGAGGAAAATCATGAAAGCTAGTCCACATAGACCAACCAAGGCTCTGATATTTCTGGGAGCTATTCGACAAAATATTCAGCAAATGGGGGCTCATATCCCTGAAGGAACGCTCAAGTGGGCAGTGGTCAAGGCCAATGCCTATGGTCATGGGGCTGTTGCCGTTGCCAAGGCTATTCAAGATGATGTTGATGGATTTTGTGTTTCCAATATTGATGAAGCCATCGAACTTCGTCAGGCTGGACTTAGCAAGAAAATCCTCATCTTAGGAGTTTCTGAACTAGAAGCTGTTGCTCTAGCTAAAGAATACGACATCACCTTGACAGTGGCTGGGCTGGAGTGGATTCAAACGCTCTTAGACAAGGAAGCAGATTTGACTGGCTTGACTGTCCACCTCAAGATTGACTCAGGGATGGGACGGATTGGTTTTCGAGATTCCAGTGAGGCAGAGCAGGCTCAAGCCTTGCTCCAACAACACGGCGCTCGTGTTGAGGGGATTTTTACCCACTTTGCTACTGCAGATGAAGAATCAGATGACTATTTTAATGCCCAGTTAGAATGCTTTAAAACTATTTTGGCAAGTATGAAGGAAGTTCCAGAGCTGGTTCATGCCAGCAACTCAGCAACGACCCTCTGGCATGCTGAGACTATTTTCAATGCAGTCCGTATGGGAGATGCCATGTATGGTCTCAATCCTAGTGGAGAGGTCTTGGACTTACCCTATGATTTGACACCAGCCTTGAGTTTGGAGTCTGCCCTTGTTCATGTCAAGACAGTTCCAGCTGGAGCTTGCATGGGCTATGGAGCAACCTATCAGGCGGATAGTGAGCAAGTCATTGCGACCGTGCCAATCGGCTATGCGGATGGTTGGACACGAGATATGCAAAATTTCACTGTCTTGGTAGATGGCCAAGCTTGCCCAATCGTCGGACGAGTATCTATGGACCAAATCACCATTCGTCTGCCTAAGCTTTATCCGCTGGGAACAAAAGTAACTTTGATTGGCTCAAACGGGGACAAGGAAATCACAGCAACTCAGGTAGCTGCCTACCGCGGCACTATTAACTATGAGGTGGTTTGTCTCCTCAGCGACCGCATTCCGAGAGAATATCATTAAACCAAAGAAAGGAGTGGAGCATGAATCTACACCAACCCTTGCATGTCTTGCCTGGTGTGGGACCAAAGTCAGCAGAGAAATACGCCAAACTAGGAATTGAAAACTTGCAAGACCTCTTGCTCTACTTTCCTTTCCGTTATGAAGATTTCAAAACCAAGCAGGTGCTGGAGCTGGAAGATGGCGAAAAGGCGGTTCTGTCTGGTCAAGTCATGACCCCCGCTAGTGTCCAGTATTATGGTTTCAAGCGCAATCGTCTGCGTTTTAGTCTCAAGCAGGGAGAAGTCGTTTTTGCGGTGAACTTCTTTAACCAACCCTACCTAGCTGACAAGATTGAACTAGGTGCAACTCTTGCTGTCTTTGGAAAATGGGACCGTGCCAAGGCCAGTCTGACTGGGATGAAGGTCCTGGCTCAGGTGGAAGATGACCTCCAACCTGTCTATCGTCTAGCTCAGGGAATCAGTCAGGCCAGTCTGGTCAAGGTCATCAAGACGGCTTTTGATCAGGGATTGGACCTTTTGATTGAGGAAAATCTGCCTCAGTCTTTACTTGATAAATACAAACTCATGTCCCGTTGCCAGGCTGTCCGTGCCATGCATTTTCCTAAGGATTTGGCAGAATACAAACAGGCCCTTCGCCGTATCAAGTTTGAAGAACTCTTTTATTTTCAGATGCAGTTGCAGTCACTCAAGTCTGAAAATAGAGTTCAGGGAAGCGGTCTGGTTCTGAATTGGTCCCAGGAAAAAGTGACAGTCGTTAAAGAAAATCTGCCTTTCTCCCTGACCCAAGCTCAGGAAAAGAGTCTGCAGGAAATTTTGACAGACATGAAGTCGGACCACCACATGAATCGTCTTCTGCAAGGAGATGTAGGGAGCGGAAAAACGGTGGTTGCTGGTTTGGCCATGTTTGCGGCGGTGACGGCTGGCTATCAGGCAGCTCTCATGGTACCGACAGAAATCCTAGCAGAGCAACACTTTGAGAGTTTACAGAACCTTTTTCCAGACTTGAAACTGGCTCTCTTGACAGGATCCTTGAAAGCTACAGAAAAAAGAGAAGTCTTGGAGACTATTGCCAAGAGTGAGGCTGATTTGATTATCGGAACCCACGCTCTGATACAGGATGGAGTGGATTATGCTCGCCTTGGCTTGATTATCATCGATGAGCAGCACCGTTTTGGTGTGGGGCAAAGGCGTGTTCTGAGAGAAAAAGGGGACAATCCTGACGTTCTCATGATGACAGCGACGCCCATTCCACGGACGCTGGCTATCACAGCCTTTGGCGATATGGATGTTTCCATTATCGACCAGATGCCAGCGGGTCGGAAACCCATTGTGACACGTTGGATCAAACATGAGCAACTACCTCAGGTACTGACTTGGTTAGAGGGGGAAATTCAAAAAGGTTCGCAAGCCTATGTTATCTCTCCCCTGATCGAAGAATCTGAAGCTCTGGATCTGAAAAATGCTATTGCCTTATCTGAGGAGTTGACAGCTCATTTTGCTGGCAAGGCAGAAGTAGCCCTCCTACATGGTAAGATGAAGAGTGACGAAAAAGACCAGATCATGCAGGAGTTCAAAGAGAGAAAAACGGATATTCTGGTTTCGACAACGGTTATTGAGGTTGGGGTTAATGTTCCCAATGCGACCGTCATGATTATCATGGATGCCGACCGGTTCGGTCTCAGTCAGCTTCACCAGCTCAGAGGCCGTGTGGGTCGGGGTGACAAGCAGTCCTATGCTGTTCTTGTGGCTAATCCTAAGACTGAGTCTGGGAAGGACCGCATGCGCATCATGACAGAAACGACCAATGGATTTGTCCTTGCGGAGGAAGATTTGAAAATGCGTGGTTCTGGTGAGATTTTTGGAACCAGACAGTCAGGACTTCCAGAGTTTCAAGTGGCGGATATTATCGAAGATTTTCCGATTTTAGAAGAAGCCAGAAAGGTTGCCAGCTACATTAGTTCGATAGAAGGTTGGCAAGAGGATCCAGAATGGCGCATGATTGCTCTCCATCTGGAAAAGAAAGAACATCTAGATTAATACTCTTCGAAAATCAAATTTAAACCACGTCAACGTCGCCTTGGATTATATATGTAACTGACTTCGTCAGTCTTATCTACAACCTCAAAGCAGTGCTTTGAGCAACCTGCGGCTAGTTTCCTAGTTTGCTCTTTGATTTTCATTGAGTATAAGCTTTCTCTAAGGAAAACTTAAGCTAGCTTTTAGGTTTGGGCCTTATACTAGAATCATCAAAAAGAAACGAGGACTCTCACATGACGATTAAAGTAACCTACCAAAAGAAATTCCAAACCGTCAAACTAGAGAAAGGAGCTAGCACCTATTGATACACAGAGAGCGGAAACGCTCTTTTTATTTTTAAAACTACTTTCAGGCGATAGGTTTGAGGAAAGAGAATCTAAAATCACTTTCTATTTAGAATTCTTTCTTGCATTGCCTTCCTAGATATGCTAGAGTTATGATAGCGATTACAAAACTAAAGGAGCATGCTATGAAAAATCCAGCTTTGCTAGAAGAAATTAAGACTTATAAAGGACGGGATGAGATTCCAGAAGACTTTGATGCTTTCTGGGATGAAGAGGTCAAAAAAGTTTCATCTCTTCCAGCCTACCAGTTGGAGGAAAGAGATTTCCACATTCCTCAAGTCAAGTGTTATGAGCTGACCTTTGAAGGAACTAATGAAGGCAAGGTCTATGCACGAATCGTCCTTCCAAAGACTGAGGAGAAGGTTCCGCTAATCTTCCACTTTCATGGCTATATGGGACGTGGCTGGGACTGGGCCGACATGCTGGCCTATACTGTGGCTGGTTACGGTGTTGTTTCCATGGACGTTCGTGGTCAGTCGGGCTATTCTCAAGACGGCTTGCGCTCTCCACTAGGAAATACGGTGAAGGGGCATATCATCCGTGGTACTGTGGAAGGTCGTGAACATCTCTTTTATAAGGATGTTTATCTGGATATTTACCAGTTGGTTGAAATTATTGCTAGTCTGCCTCAGGTGGATGAGAAAAGACTTTCTAGCTATGGTGCCTCACAAGGTGGGGCTTTAGCCCTAGTTGCAGCAGCGCTCAATCCTCGGATTCAGCGAACAGTTGCCATCTATCCCTTCTTGTCCGACTTTAGACGAGTACTTGAGATTGGCAATACCAGTGAAGCCTATGATGAACTCTTCCGTTATTTCAAGTTCCACGATCCCTTCCATGAAACAGAGGATGAAATCATGGCGACTCTTGCCTATATCGATGTGAAGAATCTTGCCCATCGTATCAAAGGAGAGGTCAAGATGATTACGGGCTTGGATGACGATGTTTGCTATCCCATTACCCAGTTTGCGATTTACAACCGTCTGACCTGCGACAAGGCCTATCGCACCATGCCAGAGTATGCTCACGAAGCCATGAATGTTTTTGTCAATGACCAAGTTTATAACTGGCTCTGTGGCAGTGAGATTCCTTTTAAGTACGTAAGATAATGAATGAGAGAGCTCAGGAGCTCTCTTTTTATGTCCAAAATCTGAAAGTACTTTTAGAAAATTTAAAATATTAAAATATTCTTAAAAGTAAAATCTATTCTGTAGGAACACAGATGTAAATATAAGACTTTATTGTATAATAAAGGAAAAGTCACTTGTGAAAGGAGGAAAAGGCTGCCGGGTGGTTAAAAACTCGGGCTCAGCAGAAAATGGGAGAGGATTGGGAGCTCTCATTAAGTTGGATACTTTCTTGTAAAACTTGTCTCTTGAGAGACAATAAAAATTTTTAAAGAAAAAGAAAGCGCTTTATTTTATGAAAAATGAAAGGACAAACATGAATTACAAATCTTTAGATCGGAAACAGCGATACGGAATTCGAAAATTTGCAGTTGGGGCGGCATCTGTAGTGATTGGTACAGTGGTATTTGGAGCAAATCCAGTCTTAGCTCAAGAGCAAGCCAATGCAGCAGGGGCCAATACAGAAACTGTCGAACCTGGTCAAGGTTTATCAGAATTGCCAAAAGAAGCGTCCTCGGGAGATCTTGCTCATTTGGATAAGGATTTGGCTGGTAAATTGGCAGCAGCTCAAGACAACGGCGTTGTGGTGGACCAAGATCATTTGAAAAAAAATGAGAGTGCAGAATCAGAAACTCCATCCTCTACGGAAACCCCTGCAGAAGAAGCAAATAAGGAAGAGGAATCAGAGGATCAGGGTGCTATTCCTCGTGACTATTACTCAAGAGATTTAAAAAATGCTAATCCTGTCCTTGAAAAAGAAGATGTTGAAACCAATGCAGCAAATGGTCAGAGAGTTGATTTATCAAGTGAACTAGATAAACTAAAGCAACTAAAAAATGCTACAGTTCACATGGAGTTCAAACCAGATGCATCAGCTCCACGCTTTTACAATCTCTTCTCTGTATCCAGTGACACCAAGGAAAATGAGTACTTTACTATGTCGGTCCTTGATAATACAGCTCTTATTGAAGGGCGTGGCGCTAACGGGGAGCAGTTCTATGATAAGTATACAGATGCTCCTTTGAAAGTTCGCCCTGGACAATGGAATTCAGTGACCTTTACTGTCGAACAACCAACAGCAGAGTTACCTCATGGTCGAGTTCGTCTCTATGTGAACGGTGTCTTATCCCGTACAAGTCTCAAATCTGGTAACTTCATCAAAGATATGCCAGATGTTAATCAAGCTCAACTTGGAGCAACCAAACGGGGCAATAAAACAGTTTGGGCATCAAACCTACAAGTTCGAAACTTAACTGTTTATGATCGTGCTTTAAACCCAGATGAAGTTCAAACACGGAGTCAATTATTTGAAAGAGGTGAATTGGAACAGAAACTTCCTGAGGGAGCAAAAGTCACTGAGAAAGAAGACGTATTTGAAGGTGGTAGAAACAATCAACCAAATAAAGATGGTATCAAGAGTTATCGTATCCCAGCTCTTCTCAAGACAGATAAAGGAACGCTGATTGCAGGAACGGATGAAAGACGTTTGCACCATTCTGACTGGGGAGATATTGGGATGGTTGTTCGTCGCAGCTCAGATAATGGAAAAACATGGGGAGATAGAATTGTAATCTCAAATCCTCGTGACAATGAGCACGCTAAACATGCAGAATGGCCATCTCCAGTCAATATTGATATGGCCTTGGTGCAAGACCCTGAAACAAAGAGAATTTTTGCAATTTATGACATGTTCCTTGAAAGTAAGGCAGTATTTTCATTGCCGGGGCAAGCTCCGAAAGCTTATGAACAAGTGGGAGATAAAGTTTATCAAGTTTTATATAAGCAAGGAGAATCAGGTCGCTATACGATTCGAGAAAACGGAGAGGTTTTCGACCCTCAAAATAGAAAGACAGATTATCGCGTCGTCGTTGACCCTAAAAAACCAGCTTACAGCGATAAGGGGGATTTGTATAAAGGGAATGAGTTAATCGGAAATATTTATTTTGAGTATAGCGAGAAGAATATTTTTAGAGTTTCCAATACCAACTACCTATGGATGTCCTACAGTGATGACGATGGGAAGACTTGGTCTGCACCAAAAGATATTACTCATGGGATTCGGAAAGATTGGATGCACTTCCTAGGAACTGGACCTGGTACGGGGATTGCCTTACGTACAGGACCTCATAAGGGAAGACTGGTGATTCCAGTTTATACAACAAACAACGTTTCCTACCTAAGTGGTTCACAATCATCTCGTGTAATTTATTCAGATGATCATGGTGAAACATGGCAAGCAGGGGAAGCAGTTAATGATAACCGCCCAGTAGGCAACCAAACTATTCACTCTTCAACCATGAATAATCCAGGTGCCCAAAATACGGAGTCAACTGTTGTTCAGTTGAATAATGGGGATCTCAAGCTCTTTTTGCGTGGGTTGACTGGTGATCTTCAGGTTGCGACCAGTCATGATGGGGGAGCAACGTGGGATAAAGAAATCAAACGTTATCCTCAAGTAAAAGACGTTTATGTTCAAATGTCCGCTATTCACACCATGCATGAAGGAAAGGAATACATTCTACTCAGCAATGCTGGTGGTCCTGGACGCAATAATGGTTTGGTCCACCTAGCTCGTGTTGAGGAGAATGGTGAGTTGACATGGCTGAAACACAATCCTATACAAAGTGGTAAGTTTGCTTACAACTCACTCCAAGAACTCGGAAATGGCGAATATGGTTTGCTTTATGAGCATGCGGATGGCAATCAAAACGATTATACTTTATCCTATAAGAAATTCAACTGGGATTTCTTAAGCAAAGACAGAATTTCTCCTAAAGAAGCAAAAGTAAAATATGCTATTCAAAAATGGCCAGGTATTATAGCCATGGAGTTCGATTCGGAAGTATTGGTCAACAAGGCTCCGACCCTTCAATTGGCAAATGGCAAGACAGCAACCTTTATGACCCAGTACGATACAAAAACTCTCCTATTCACAATAGACCCAGAGGATATGGGTCAAAGGATTACAGGTCTAGCTGAGGGTGCAATTGAAAGCATGCACAATTTACCAGTTTCTTTAGCTGGCTCTAAACTAAGCGATGGTATTAATGGCAGTGAAGCTGCTATCCATGAGGTTCCAGAATTCACAGGTGGTGTTAATGCTGAGGAAGCAGCGGTTCATGAAGTTCCGGAGTATACAGGTCCAATAGCAACAGTAGGTGAAGAACCAGCTCCAACAGTAGAAAAACCAGAATTCACTGGTGGTGTCAATGCTGAGGAAGCCCCAGTGGCAGAGATGCCAGAGTACACCGGTCCATTATCAACAGTAGGAGAAGAAGCAGCGCCAACGGTTGAAAAGCCTGAATTTACAGGTGGGGTCAACGCTGTTGAGGCAGCAGTCCATGAACTTCCAGAGTTTAAAGGTGGCGTTAACGCGGTTCTAGCAGCCTCAAACGAGCTTCCTGAATATAGAGGAGGTGCTAACTTTGTCTTGGCAGCTTCAAATGACCTTCCAGAGTATAAGGGTGGCGTCAATGGTGTTGAGGCAGCAGTCCTTGAAGTGCCAGAGTACAAGGGAGACACCAATCTAGTATTAGCAGCTGCAGACAACAAACTGTCTATAGGCCAAGATGTGACCTATCAAGCGCCAGCAGCTAAACAAGATGAACTTCCAAATACGGGAAGCAAGGAAACAAACTCACTGATTTCCCTTGGTCTTGCAGGTGTTCTTTTATCCTTGTTTGCATTTGGCAAGAAGAGAAAAGAATAATAAGTAAAAGCTTTTTGAGTAGGTCTCGGAAGAGGTAGCAGGTTTTCAAGCCTGCTATCTTTTTTGACGACATTCAGGTTGATTCAAAATCATAAGAAGTCTGAAACTACTTTCAGGATAGTCTGTTCTATAAAATAGTTTTGAAACTGAAATCTATTCTACTACAAGCTATTGAAAGCGCTTAACAAATGATATATAATAAGCCCATAAGAACAAGAAAGGGAGGAAAGAGGATGCCACAGATCAGCAAAGAAGCCTTGATTGAACAAATCAAAGATGGAATCATTGTCTCTTGCCAGGCACTTCCTCACGAACCGCTTTATACAGAAGCGGGAGGAGTCATTCCCTTGCTAGTCAAAGCGGCTGAGCAAGGTGGAGCAGTCGGTATCCGAGCAAACAGTGTTCGTGATATCAAGGAGATCAAGGAGGTTACGAAACTCCCGATTATCGGGATTATCAAACGTGACTATCCGCCACAGGAGCCATTCATTACAGCTACTATGAAAGAAGTGGATGAGTTGGCTGAACTAGACATTGAGGTCATTGCTCTGGATTGCACCAAACGTGAACGTTATGACGGTTTGGAAATCCAAGACTTTATCCGACAAGTCAAAGAAAAGTATCCACATCAACTCTTAATGGCTGATACCAGTACCTTTGAAGAGGGTATAGCAGCAGTCGAAGCAGGGATTGATTTTGTTGGAACAACCCTATCAGGTTACACTTCTTATAGTCCAAAAGTAGATGGTCCAGACTTTGAACTGATCAAAAAACTGTGTGAAGCAGGTGTGGATGTCATCGCTGAAGGGAAAATTCATACACCAGAACAAGCCAAACAAATTCTGGAGTATGGGGTGCGAGGCATCGTTGTTGGTGGAGCGATTACTAGACCAAAAGAGATTACGGAGCGCTTTGTTGCCGGTCTTAAATAACACAATCTCAAAACAGAGGAGAGTGGTTGATGCGTCGGACAAAATGAAAACGTATACAAATATAAAGAACTCATTATCCAATATGGATACGCTTATCAATTAGGAGAATACAAATGAAATTTAGAAAACTAGCTTGTACAGTACTTGCGGGTGCTGCGATTCTTGGCCTTGCGGCTTGTGGTAACTCTGGTGGAAGCAAAGATGCTGCAAATTCTAGTAGCGATAGCGGAAAAACAGAAATCACTTGGTGGGCATTCCCAGTCTTCACACAAGAAAAAACTGGTGACGGTGTTGGAACTTATGAAAAATCAATCATCGAAGCTTTTGAAAAAGCAAATCCAGATGTAAAAGTGAAATTGGAAACCATCGACTTCAAGTCAGGTCCTGAAAAGATCACAACAGCCATCGAAGCAGGGACAGCGCCAGACGTACTCTTTGACGCACCAGGACGTATCATCCAGTACGGTAAAAACGGTAAATTGGCTGAGTTGAACGACCTCTTCACAGACGAATTCGTCAAAGATGTCAACAACGAAAACATCGTACAAGCAAGTAAGGCTGGAGACAAAGCTTACATGTATCCAATCAGTTCAGCTCCATTCTACATGGCTATGAACAAGAAAATGTTGGAAGATGCTGGAGTTGCAAACCTTGTAAAAGAAGGTTGGACAACTGATGACTTTGAAAAAGTTTTGAAAGCGCTTAAAGATAAAGGCTATACACCAGGTTCATTGTTCAGTTCTGGTCAAGGGGGAGACCAAGGAACACGTGCCTTCATCGCAAACCTTTATGGCGGTTCTGTAACAGACAAAGACGTAACCAAATATACAACTGACGATCCTAAATTCGTCAAAGGTCTTGAAAAAGCGGCTAGCTGGATCAAAGATGGTTTGTTGAACAATGGTTCACAATTTGATGGTGGAGCAGACATCCAAAACTTTGCCAACGGTCAAACTTCATACACAATCCTTTGGGCGCCAGCTCAAAACGGTATCCAAGCGAAACTCTTGGAAGCAAGTAAGGTAGATGTGGTAGAAGTACCATTCCCATCAGACTCTGGTAAACCATCTCTTGAATACCTTGTAAACGGATTTGCAGTGTTTAACAACAAAGACGATAAGAAAGTCGCAGCTGCTAAGAAATTCGTTCAATTCATCGCAGATGACAAAGAATGGGGTCCTAAAGACGTAGTTCGTACAGGTGCCTTCCCAGTTCGTACTTCATTTGGCAAACTTTATGAAGACAAACGTATGGAAACAATCAGTGGCTGGACTAAATACTACTCACCATACTACAATACTATCGATGGATTTGCTGAAATGAGAACACTTTGGTTCCCAATGTTGCAATCTGTATCAAATGGTGACGAAAAACCAGCAGATGCTTTGAAAGCCTTCACTGAAAAAGCTAACGAAACTATCAAAAAAGCTACAAAACAATAAGCACTAAGTCAGATTGATTTCCCCCTTTTCCCTGTGCACTATGGTGTAAGAAAAGGGGGATTTTTGTTTGAAATGGTAGGAACTGTCACGAAATTAAAATGAAGTTCTTACATAAGCGAATCTTAAAAAATTTCATTTTGGTTTTAAAACAGTTCAAGAAAATCAAAAACTATTCTATTTGAAAGAGAGGTGCCGACTGTGAAAGTCAATAAAATTCGTATGCGGGAAACAGTGATTTCCTACGCTTTCCTAGCACCAGTGTTATTCTTCTTTGTCATCTTTGTCTTGGCTCCTATGATTATGGGATTCATTACAAGTTTCTTTAACTACTCCATGACTAAATTTGAGTTTGTGGGCTTGGACAACTACATTCGCATGTTTAAAGACCCTGTCTTTGTGAAGTCTTTGATCAATACCGTTATCCTGGTTATTGGATCTGTTCCGATTGTGGTTCTCTTCTCGCTCTTTGTAGCATCTCAAACCTATCATCAAAATGCGATTTCCCGTTCTTTCTATCGTTTCGTCTTCTTCCTTCCTGTAGTTACAGGTAGTGTTGCCGTAACGGTTGTATGGAAATGGATCTATGACCCACTATCAGGGATTCTAAACTTTGTCCTTAAGTCAAGCCACATCATCAGCCAAAACATTTCTTGGCTGGGTGACAAAAACTGGGCCTTGCTAGCGATTATGATCATCCTTTTGACAACATCTGTTGGTCAACCGATTATCCTTTATATCGCTGCCATGGGAAATATTGATAACTCACTAGTTGAAGCAGCGCGTGTTGACGGTGCGACTGAATTTCAAGTCTTCTGGAAGATCAAATGGCCTAGCCTTCTTCCAACAACTCTTTACATCGCGATTATTACGACTATCAACTCATTCCAATGTTTCGCCTTGATTCAGCTCTTGACATCTGGTGGTCCAAACTACTCAACAAGTACCTTGATGTACTACCTTTACGAAAAAGCCTTCCAATTGACAGAATACGGCTATGCAAATACCATCGGTGTCTTCTTAGCAGTGATGATTGCCATTGTCAGCTTTGCTCAATTCAAGATCCTCGGAAACGACGTAGAATACTAAAGAAAGGAGACAGTTATGCAACCTACACAAAAGAAACCTTTAACAGCTTTCACTATTATCTCAACGATTATCTTGCTCTTGTTGACCGTACTGTTCATCTTTCCATTCTACTGGATCTTGACAGGGGCCTTCAAATCACAGCCTGATACCATTATGATTCCACCACAGTGGTTCCCTAAAATGCCAACCATGGAGAATTTCCAACAACTCATGGTGCAAAACCCTGCTATGCAGTGGATGTGGAACTCTGTATTTATCTCACTAGTAACTATGTTCCTAGTCTGTGCAACCTCTTCTCTAGCAGGTTATGTCTTGGCTAAGAAACGTTTCTATGGTCAACGCATCCTCTTTGCAGTCTTTATCGCTGCCATGGCTCTTCCAAAACAAGTTGTCCTTGTACCATTGGTACGTATCGTCAACTTCATGGGGATTCACGATACACTTTGGGCAGTGATCTTGCCTTTGATTGGATGGCCATTTGGGGTCTTCCTTATGAAACAATTCAGTGAAAATATCCCAACAGAATTGCTTGAATCAGCTAAAATCGACGGTTGTGGTGAGATTCGTACCTTCTGGAGCGTAGCCTTCCCTATCGTGAAACCAGGATTTGCAGCCCTTGCGATCTTTACCTTCATCAATACTTGGAACGACTACTTTATGCAGTTGGTTATGTTGACTTCACGTCAAAACTTGACCATCTCACTCGGGGTTGCGACCATGCAGGCCGAAATGGCAACCAACTATGGTTTGATCATGGCAGGTGCAGCTCTTGCAGCCGTGCCAATCGTAACCGTCTTCCTTGTCTTCCAAAAATCCTTCACTCAGGGTATTACTATGGGAGCTGTTAAAGGATAATACTCTGCGAAAATCGAATTCAAACTACGTCAGCATCACCTTGCCATACATAAGTATTGCCTGCGGTTAGCTTCCTAGTTTGTTCTTCGATTTTCATTGAGTATAAGAGAATACAGAGTTATAAGTGTCTACAAAATGGAGAGTATGCAGTTACTTCGTGAAGTTTTGTCAGACACTTATCAACTTAATTTATGATTTTAGTTAACTATCAGAAACGAAGGAAACAGTATGATTTTTGACGATTTGAAAAACATCGCCTTTTACAAGGGAATCCATCCAAATCTAGACAAGGCTATCGACTATCTCTATCAGCACCGTAAGAATTCTTTCGAACTCGGTAAGTATGAGATTGACGGGGACAAGGTCTTTCTAGTTGTTCAGGAAAATGTCCTCAATCAAGCTGAAAATGATCAATTTGAGCACCATAAGAACTATGCAGACTTGCATTTGCTGGTAGAAGGACATGAATATTCGAGCTACGGTTCACGTATCAAAGATGAAGCAGTAGCATTCGACGAAGCGAGCGACATTGGCTTTGTCCATTGTCATGAAAAATACCCACTCTTGTTGGGTTATCACAATTTTGCGATTTTCTTCCCAGGAGAACCTCACCAGCCAAATGGCTACGCAGGGATGGAAGAAAAAGTTCGCAAATATCTCTTTAAAATTTTGATTGATTAAAAGAATCAGGAGGAGCAAACATGGCACAAAAAGGAGTAAGCCTTATCAAGGCAGCATTTGATACAGATAATTTTCTCATGCGTTTCAGTGAGAAGGTCTTGGATATTGTGACAGTCAATCTTCTTTTTGTCGTCTCTTGTTTGCCCATCGTGACGATTGGAGTGGCGAAAATCAGCCTCTATGAAACCATGTTTGAGATTAAGAGAAGCAGACGGGTACCAGTCTTTAGAACTTATCTAAGAGCCTTCAAGCAAAATCTGAAACTGGGTTTCCAGTTAGGTTTGCTGGAGTTAGGCATTGTGTCATTAAGCCTTCTAGATCTCTATCTCTTCTGGGGTCAGACAGCTTTGCCTTTCCAGATTGTGAAAGCTATTTGTTTGGGGATTCTCATCTTCCTCACTCTCGTGATGCTGGCTAGTTATCCCATCGCTGCGCGCTATGATTTGTCTTGGAAAGAAGTGCTGCAAAAAGGGCTTATCTTGGCAAGTTTTAACTTTCCATGGTTCTTCCTCATGTTAGCCATTCTCTTTCTTATTGTGATGGTTCTTTATCTATCCGCCTTCACTCTCCTTTTGGGTGGATCGGCCTTTATCCTCTTTGGCTTTGGTTTGCTGGTCTTTCTCCAAGCAGGTTTGATGGAGAAAATTTTCGCCAAATACCAGTAGGATGAGGTGTTTCTGAAACTACTTTCAATCGTTACAGTTTCTAAAATACAGGTAGAAACTAAAATCTAAGTGTATACAAGATATTGAAAGCGATTTTCACAAGGTGTATACTAAACTTGTAAAAAATAGAACTGCTCTCAGCAGAAAAAAAGAAATCTTAGGAGAAAATCTATGTCAGATTTGAAAAAATACGAAGGTGTTATTCCAGCCTTCTACGCATGTTACGATGATCAAGGAGAAGTAAGCCCAGAGCGTACGCGTGCCTTGGTTCAATACTTCATTGATAAGGGAGTTCAAGGTCTCTATGTAAATGGTTCTTCTGGTGAATGTATCTACCAAAGTGTGGCAGACCGCAAATTGATTTTGGAAGAAGTCATGGCAGTTGCCAAAGGGAAATTGACCATCATCGCTCACGTAGCTTGCAACAATACTAAAGACAGTATGGAACTGGCTCGCCATGCGGAAAGCTTGGGAGTAGATGCTATCGCAACAATCCCACCTATTTACTTCCGTTTGCCTGAGTACTCAGTTGCCAAATACTGGAATGACATTAGTGCTGCAGCTCCAAACACAGACTACGTGATTTACAACATTCCTCAATTGGCAGGTGTTGCTTTGACTCCAAGTCTTTACACTGAAATGTTGAAGAATCCTCGTGTTATCGGTGTTAAGAACTCTTCTATGCCAGTTCAAGATATCCAAACCTTTGTCAGCCTTGGGGGAGAAGACCACATCGTATTTAATGGTCCAGATGAACAGTTCCTAGGAGGACGCCTCATGGGTGCCAAAGCTGGTATTGGTGGTACTTACGGTGCTATGCCAGAACTCTTCTTGAAACTCAATCAGTTGATTGCAGAGAAAGATTTGGAAACAGCGCGTGAATTGCAATATGCTATCAACGCAATCATCGGCAAGCTCACTTCTGCACATGGAAATATGTACGGTGTGATTAAGGAAGTCTTGAAGATCAATGAAGGCTTGAACATTGGTTCAGTTCGTTCGCCATTGACGCCAGTAACCGAAGAAGATCGCCCAGTTGTAGAAGCAGCAGCACAATTGATTCGTGAAACCAAGGAGCGCTTCCTCTAATCCATAAGGAGGTATTTATGACACACTACGTTGCAATTGATATCGGTGGAACCAACATCAAATATGGTTTGATTGACCAAGAAGGCCAACTTGTTGAATCGCATGAAATGCCAACCGAGGCGCATAAGGGTGGACCTCATATCTTACAAAAGACAAAAGATATCGTAGCCAGCTATTTAGAAAAAGGCCCAGTAGCAGGTGTTGCCATTTCTTCTGCAGGAATGGTGGATCCTGATAAGGGTGAGATTTTCTATGCTGGTCCTCAGATTCCCAACTATGCAGGAACCCAGTTCAAGAAGGAAATTGAGACGAGCTTTAATATCCCTTGTGAGATTGAAAATGATGTCAACTGTGCAGGTCTGGCTGAGGCAGTATCTGGTTCAGGCAAGGGAGCGAGTGTCACACTTTGCTTGACCATTGGAACCGGTATCGGTGGTTGCTTGATTATGGATGGGAAAGTCTTCCATGGATTTAGCAATTCGGCCTGCGAAGTCGGTTACATGCACATGCAGGATGGAGCTTTTCAGGATCTTGCTTCTACGACAGCCTTGGTTGAGCATGTAGCAACAGCTCATGGAGATTCAGTTGATCAGTGGAATGGCCGACGTATTTTCAAGGAAGCTACTGAAGGAAACAAGATTTGTATGGCTGGGATTGACCGCATGGTAGACTATTTAGGAAAAGGTCTGGCAAATATTTGCTACGTTGCCAATCCAGAAGTGGTCATTCTCGGTGGCGGTATCATGGGGCAAGAGGCTATCCTCAAACCAAAGATCCGCACAGCCTTGAAGGCGGCCTTGGTACCAAGTCTAGCTGAAAAAACACGATTAGAATTTGCCCATCACCAAAACACAGCAGGGATGTTGGGAGCCTATTATCATTTCAAAACAAAACAATCCTAGTTTGGAGCTATAGAATTAAGAAAAACACTGAATCACTACTTGAGTGAAAACTGTTTTGCTTAATTCTTTTTTTATTGAAAAATTTGAGCCAAAGGAGGTAATCGTGAGAGACTAGTAGAAAATAACCGCCTTGTATGAGAGGTTAAGGCGAGATGATGAACTACAAGGCGAGAGCAATTCTATCATCCATTTAATTGATATTTAGCTTGAGTAAATGGAAAAATGATATAATGAGATGGACGATTATTTGACAAATTAGAAGTTGTAGCGGTGAGAAAAATGTAATGACAGCACATCCAGCTTAAATCGAAATCATATAAAATTACGAGGAGATTGTAAGATGAGTAATTATATAAAATTAAATGAAGATCGATGGAATAATGTAAAAAATGACTACACTGAGCCATTGACACATGAAGAATTAGAAGAAGCTAGAAAGCATCCAATTTCTGTTGCCTTAACTGTTGGGGAAAAAGTCCCCACAGAATGGTTTGAAAAAGCCAAGGGAAAAAAGATATTAGGTTTAGCTTGTGGTGGTGGCCAGCAGGGTCCCGTTTTTGCTGCAAAAGGTTATGATGTCACCATCATGGATTTTTCCACATCACAATTAGAAAGAGATGAAATGGTTGCTAAAAGAGAAGGTTTAAAAATCAATACCGTTCAAGGCGATATGACAAAACCATTTCCATTTGAAGATGAAACTTTTGATATTATTTTTAATCCGGTTTCAAATGTGTACATAGAGGATTTAGAAAACATGTATAAAGAAGCCTCTCGCGTATTGAAAAAGGGTGGACTCTTAATGGTCGGATTTATGAATCCCTGGATCTACATGTATGATGCTGACACTGTATGGGACAAACCCGATGAGGAATTACTGTTAAAGTTTTCAATCCCTTTTAATTCAAGAGAGCTTGAAGAGGAAGGCAAAATCACCATCAATCCAGAATATGGATATGAATTTAGCCATACCTTAGAAAGTCAGATTAGAGGACAACTAAAAAACGGCCTCGCTATGATCGATTTTTATGAATCGTGTGACAAAAGACATCGATTATCACGGTATGGAAATGACTACATCGCTACACTCTGCATTAAACTATGATCTTATAGAACGTACTTCTGAAGAATAGCTCGTTTTATTTTACGATTAGAATTTGCCCATCACCAAAATACAGCAGGGATGTTGGGAGCCTATTATCATTTCAAGACAAAACAATCCTAGTTTGGTTCAACCAAACTAGGATTTTCTAACGCGTTTTTGTCTACGATAGCCATTGAGTTTTTTATTTTCCCAATAGCTATTAAAGATTTTCTCCTTGCTTTCACGATTGATTTCCAAAAAGTAGGCATAAACCAAATCTATAAGGAAGAGCATGGGGAGTTGAGCGGATATCCGTTGAATGTAGGAAGGCTGGCTGTGGCTAGCAACAAGAACGGTCTCTGTATAGGCCTGACTATTTTTGTTTGGAGCGCTGGTAAAGAGGATGGTCTTGGCCCCCATCTCTTTTGCGTCTAATAGACTGTCTAAGATAGAAGGAGTTGTACCAGAAAGTGAGAAACCGAGTACTAGACAATTTTCATCCATGATGCTGGTCGTCCATGCAAAGCCGTCCTGATCGGTTAAGGCTTCACAGACCACACCCAGACGCATGAAACGCAATTTCATTTCACGAGCGACAAGACCGGAACTGCCTGTTCCAAAGAAGTAGACACGCTCAGCATCTTCGATTAACTGGGCGACTCGTTCCAGTTGTTCTTCGTCAATCAAATCCTGCGTTTGTTCTCGCATGATACTGTAGCTTCGCAAAACACGTTTGGTCAAAGGACTATGTTTGTGGGAATGAGTATCCTGTTTACTAGCCTGATGCTGGTATTGAAAGACGAATTCTCGGTAACCTGTAAAACCACACTTTTTGGCAAAGCGGGTCAATGCTGCTTGGGAGATGTGTAATTTCTGGGTGACTTGCTGAGAAGAAAGATCATCTTGGATCGTTTCAGGTTGTAAAAAATAGCGAGCGATTTCTTGCTCGAGCTCGGTTAATTCTTCAAAATGGAGGTCGATTATGGTTGCGATGTCTGGCTTGTTCATGAGGCTCCTTTTTATGAGTCAAATTCTTAAAGGTTAACGCTTTCCTAACTATTACTATCATTATATCACAGAAGTTAGGATAACCAAATAAAAAGGCATTTTCAGTTGAAAGTCAAAAAATGCTTCGACTTTTCCAAGAGTTTCTCCGTAAAATATGGTACAATGAAATGTACTGAACATTACCTGTTTGCTCTATTATTTTATATGTAAATAAAGGTGAAAATCGGAAATTTTTCTAGAAAAGAGTCTTAGTTGTATGAGAAAATTCAATAGCCATTCGATTCCTATTCGGCTTAATTTACTATTTGCGATTGTCATCCTGCTCTTTATGGCCATTATTGGTCGATTGTTATACATGCAGGTGCTCAATAAAGATTTCTATGAAACAAAATTGGCCTCAGCCAGCCAGACAAGGGTAACAACCAGTTCAGCTCGTGGACAGATCTATGATGCGGCAGGGAAACCCTTGGTAGAAAACACTGTCAAGCAGGTTGTTTCTTTCACCCGAAACAATAAAATGACAGCAGCAGAATTGAAGGAGACAGCCAAGAAACTTCTCACATATGTGAATGTAACCTCCCCTAATTTGACAGACCGTCAGATTGCAGACTACTACTTGGCGGACCAGGACGTTTACAAAAAAACAGTCGAATCCTTGCCAAGTGATAAACGCCTGGATTCAGATGGAAATCGTTTATCAGAAGCAACTCTCTACAATAATGCAGTTGAAAGTATTGACGTGAGTCAACTCAATTATACAGATGACCAGAAAAAGGAAATCTATCTCTTTAGTCAGCTCAATGCCGTTGAAAATTTTGCGACAGGAACCATTTCTACGGATGCCTTGAATGATACCCAAGTTGCTCTCGTTGCATCAGCATCCAAGGAATTACCAGGTATCAGTATTTCAACCTCATGGGATAGAAAAGTCCTAGACACTTCTTTGTCTTCAATTGTAGGTAGTGTATCAAGTGAAAAATCAGGTCTTCCAGCGGAGGAAGTGGACGCTTATTTGAAAAAAGGATATTCTCTCAATGACCGAGTGGGAACTTCCTATCTTGAAAAGCAATATGAAGATGTTCTTCAAGGCAAACGCTCCGTCAAGGAAATCCACCTTGACAAACACGGAAATATGGAAAGTGTAGAAAATGTCGAAGAAGGAAGCAAAGGAAACAACATCAAACTAACGATTGACCTAACTTTCCAGAATGGTGTAGATGACCTACTCAAGAGCTACTTCAACTCAGAGTTGGGCAATGGCGGAGCCAAATACTCTGAAGGAGTCTACGCTGTAGCTCTTAATCCTAAAACCGGTGCAGTTTTGGCCATGTCGGGTGTCAAGCATGATGTCGAATCCGGAAAATTAAGTTCAGATTCGCTTGGAACGATAACCAATGTCTTTGTGCCAGGATCTGTCGTTAAGGCAGCGACCATCAGCTCTGGTTGGGAAAATGGAGTCTTGTCAGGTAATCAAACCTTGACAGACCAGCCGATTGTTTTCCAAGGTTCGGCCCCTATCAATTCATGGTATACCTTGTCCTATGGCTCTTTCCCTATCACAGCAGTTGAGGCTTTGGAATACTCTTCTAATGCTTACATGGTTCAAACTGCGCTAGGAATCATGGGACAAACCTACACACCAAATATGGTGGCCGCAACGGGACAGTTAGAGACTGCAATGGGCAAATTGCGATCAACCTTTGGGGAATATGGACTCGGAGCTTCAACAGGGATTGACCTCCCAGATGAATCTACAGGATTTACGCCAAAAGAATTTGATTTGGGGAACTATATCAATAATTCCTTTGGTCAGTTTGACAACTACACACCGATGCAGCTAGCCCAGTATGTCGCAACCATTGCAAACAATGGCGTACGTTTGGCTCCTCACATCGTTGAAGGGGTTTATGGAAACAATGACCAAGGTGGCTTAGGTAGTCTGGTTCAAGAAACAGCCACTAAGGAACTAAACAAGGTCAATATTTCAGAATCAGATATGGCTATCTTGCAGCAAGGTTTCTATCAAGTTTCGCATGGAACGAGTGCTCTGACAACTGGTCGTGCCTTTTCAAATGGCGCAGCCGTTTCCATCAGTGGGAAAACGGGTACTGCCGAAAGTTACGTTAATGGCGGTCAAAAAGCCAATAATACCAACGCAGTCGCCTATGCACCGACCGAAAATCCCCAAATCGCAGTCGCAGTCGTCTTTCCTCATAACACCAACCTTACAAACGGTGTCGGACCTTCTATTGCACGCGACATTATCAATCTTTATCACCAACACCATCCAATGAATTAGAAAGGAACTTATGCTGTATCCAACACCTATTGCCAAGCTGATTGATAGCTATTCAAAGTTACCAGGTATCGGAATCAAAACGGCTACCCGCTTAGCCTTCTATACCATTGGAATGTCTGATGATGATGTCAATGAATTTGCCAAAAATCTCCTGTCTGCTAAGCGGGAATTGACCTATTGTTCCATCTGTGGCCGTTTAACGGATGATGATCCTTGCTCGATCTGTACGGACCCGACTCGAGACCAGACAACCATCTTGGTGCTAGAGGATAGTCGCGATGTGGCTGCTATGGAAAACATCCAAGAATACCACGGACTCTATCACGTCTTGCACGGCCTCATTTCTCCGATGAATGGTATCAGCCCAGACGATATCAACCTCAAGAGTCTCATGACCCGTCTTATGGATAGTGAGGTTTCAGAAGTGATCGTGGCAACCAATGCGACAGCGGATGGAGAAGCGACATCTATGTATCTCTCTCGTCTCCTCAAGCCAGCTGGCATCAAGGTCACTCGCCTAGCACGAGGACTAGCCGTGGGAGCAGATATCGAGTATGCGGACGAAGTCACACTCTTACGAGCCATTGAAAATCGGACAGAGTTGTAGGAGTAGACAATTTACGGACTAAATTTATTCATAAGAAAATTAAGGAGACCGACTTTGATGTTATAGGTCTCTTTTATGTTTCTTGAATTCTAGTACCATGTTCAAGTTTCAAAAAAGAAGCAAATATGATATACTAAAGAACGAGTATTCTATTAGAATTAGGACAAGCAATATGAAACAAACGATTATTCTTTTATACGGTGGGCGTAGTGCAGAGCGTGAAGTCTCTGTCCTTTCAGCTGAAAGTGTGATGCGTGCGGTCAACTACGACCGTTTCACAGTCAAGACTTTCTTCATCAGCCAGTCAGGTAACTTTATCAAAACACAGGAATTTAGCCAGACTCCAGGTCAAGAAGACCGTCTCATGACCAATGCGACTATTGACTGGGACAAGAAAGTAGCGCCAAGTGCCATCTATGAAGAAGGTGCAGTAGTCTTTCCAGTTCTTCATGGTCCGATGGGAGAAGATGGTTCTGTTCAAGGATTCTTAGAAGTTTTGAAAATGCCCTATGTCGGCTGCAATATCTTGTCATCTAGTCTTGCCATGGATAAAATCACGACTAAGCGTGTCTTGGAGTCTGCTGGGATTGCCCAAGTTCCTTATGTAGCCATCGTCGAAGGTGATGATGTGACTGCTAAAATCGCTGAAGTTGAAGAAAAATTGACTTATCCAGTCTTCACGAAGCCGTCAAACATGGGTTCTAGTGTCGGTATTTCTAAGTCTGAAAATCAAGAAGAACTCCGTCAAGCCTTGGAACTTGCCTTCCAATATGACAGCCGTGTCTTGATAGAACAAGGGGTGAATGCGCGTGAAATTGAGGTTGGTCTCTTGGGCAACTATGATGTGAAGAGTACGCTTCCTGGTGAAGTGGTCAAGGATGTTGCCTTTTATGACTATGATGCCAAGTATATTGACAACAAGATTACCATGGACATCCCAGCCAAGATCAGTGATGATGTGGTAGCTGTCATGCGTCGAAATGCAGAAACAGCCTTCCGTGCAATCGGTGGCCTCGGTCTGTCTCGTTGTGATTTCTTCTATACAGATAAGGGCGAGATTTTCCTAAACGAGCTTAACACCATGCCAGGTTTTACCCAGTGGTCTATGTATCCACTACTTTGGGATAATATGGGAATCAGCTACCCAGAACTAATCGAGCGTTTAGTTGACCTTGCTAAGCAAAGTTTTGACAAGCGCGAAGCGCATTTGCTATAAAAATGAAAGAGAGGGTAGAAGCCGGAACTATCACTGCATGGTGACTAGAGTTCTTGGACTTCAACCCTTTTTAAAGGAGTAGAAATGAAATTAACGATCCATGAAATTGCCCAAGCTGTTAGAGCTAAAAATGATGTTAGTCTTTTTGCGGACGTTCAGTTAGAAAAAGCTGAATTTGACAGTCGTTTGATTGGACCAGGTGATTTGTTTGTGCCACTTAAAGGTGCGCGTGATGGTCATGACTTTATCGAAACGGCTTTTGAAAATGGTGCAGCAGTAACCCTCTCTGAGAAGGAAGTAGAAGGTTATCCCTACATTCTAGTAGACGACGTGTTGTCTGCCTTTCAAACCCTCGCAGCTTACTATCTTGAAAAAACGGCTGTTGATGTCTTTGCTGTCACAGGTTCAAATGGTAAGACGACGACCAAGGATATGTTGGCGCATTTATTGTCAACGACCTACAAGACCTACAAGACACAAGGCAATTACAATAACGAGATAGGACTTCCCTACACGGTTCTCCATATGCCTGAGGGGACAGAAAAGTTGGTCTTGGAGATGGGGCAGGATCACTTGGGAGATATCCATCTCTTGTCCGAATTAGCTCACCCAAAGACAGCCATCGTGACCTTGGTTGGAGAAGCTCATTTGGCTTTTTTCAAAGATCGTTCGGAGATTGCTAAAGGGAAGATGCAAATTGCAGATGGTATGGCTTCAGGTTCTTTACTTTTGGCGCCAGTTGACTCTATTGTAGAGGACTACTTGCCTACTGATAAAAAGGTGGTTCGTTTTGGTCAAGGAGCAGAGCTGGAAATTACAGACTTGATTGAACGTAAGGACAGTCTGACCTTTAAGGCCAATTTCTTGGAGCAAGCCCTCTATTTGCCTGTGACTGGTAAGTACAATGCCACCAATGCTATGATAGCTGCTTATGTGGCTCTACAAGAAGGAGTTTCAGAGAAACAGATTTGTCAGGCCTTCCAAGATCTTGAATTGACTCGTAACCGTACCGAGTGGAAGAAAGCTGCCAATGGAGCAGATATCCTGTCAGATGTCTACAATGCCAATCCAACAGCGATGAAGTTGATTTTGGAGACTTTTTCGGCTATTCCAGCCAATGAAGGAGGCAAGAAAATTGCTGTACTAGCAGACATGAAGGAACTCGGTGACCAGTCTGTTCAACTCCATAATCAGATGATTTTGAGCCTTTCTCCAGATGTGCTGGATACCGTTATTTTCTATGGAGAAGACATTGCCGAATTAAGCCAGCTGGCTAGTCAAATGTTCCCAATCGGTCACGTTTTCTACTTCAAGAAAACAGCTGACGAGGACCAATTTGAAGACCTAGTCAAGCAGGTTAAGGAAAGTCTCGGTGCCAATGACCAAATTTTGCTTAAAGGCTCTAACTCCATGAATCTAGCCGAGTTGGTAGAAAGTTTAGAAAATGAATGCAAGTGATTTTGCTAAGTATCTTCAAAGAATGCTAGCCATTACGGATACTGGATTAACCTTTACAAAAGATCCTTTCAACCGTGAGCGTTACGAGGACTTGCGAAGCCTGTTATCTGAAATGTTGAATCAGGGATCAGACCTCGATGCAGAAGAAGTAGCAGAAGTCATGAAACCGACTTCCGTTTATGCAACTCCTCTGATGGACGTCCGTGCTTGGATTGTTGAGGATGAAAAAGTCTGTTTAGTTAGAGGAAAAGGGGAGGATAGTTGGGCTTTGCCAGGTGGCGGAAAGAGTGTCAGGGAAAATCTGATATAGTTTTGCATTACAAGAATATCCTTTTAAGGTTATTCTTTTTTAATTTCGTCCCAAAACAATTGATTTTGTCCCAAAAATATAGTATTATTTGTATAAGGAGGAATGAATCATGAAAAAATCAGATGTTCTTGATTTAATAAAGTATCATTATGAGGGCCGAGAGACAGAATTTAGAAATCAATCCATAGCAATTGCTCGGAACTTCAATAAACATGGTGATACACAATTAGCACAATATATTATGGGGTTAATGTCTCAAAGTGATAGATTCATGCCACAAATAGAAAATTCTAGTGAGTATTTGACTCCTGCTAAACTAGATATTGGTCCTCTCCCATTGCCTCTTTCAATTATGAATGATTTAAAAGGAATAATAAACGCTGTCAATCATCATATTGGAATAAATAAATTTTTATTTGTGGGATCTCCAGGTACTGGAAAAACTGAAAGTGTAAAGCAGGTGGCTAGACTTATTGGCAAGGAATTACTTGTAGTAGATTTCAGTCACTTAGTAGATAGTAAGCTAGGGCAAACAGTCAAAAACTTAGCAACTCTTTTTAATGAAATCAATAATCTTCCTTTCAAGCAAAATTATATCATCCTTTTTGATGAAATTGATTCCATAGTGTTGGATAGGGTTAATCAGAATGATTTAAGAGAAATGGGACGAGTGACTTCTGCCTTTTTAAAGGAGTTGGATAGGCTGTCACCAGAAATTGTATTAATTGCAACAACAAATCTTTTTGAAAATCTTGATAAAGCAGTTACGAGAAGATTCGATGCCATAATTGACTTTGACCGTTATACTGATGAAGATAAAGTAGAAGTAGCTACTATTATTTTAAATGAGTTATTAAAGCAATTTAAGAATGTAGCTAGAGATCTAAAATTATTTAAAAAAATTATCAATAGTGCCAATGTAATTCCGAATCCTGGTGATTTGAGAAACTCGATAAGAACGTCATTGGCATTTAGTGATTCATCAGATCCGCATGATTATCAAAAACGTCTGCTAAGAAGTTTGCATAATGGTAGAAATTTATCTATTTCTAAATTATCGAAGCTAGGTTTTACTGTTAGAGAAATTGAGATTTTGACAGGTGTTTCTAAGAGTAGTGTATCACGAGAGTTAAGCGAGGATTAAAATGAATACATTATTGACATTACGAGGTAAAAGTTTTACACCAAAGTCAGCAAAGGGGAGAGGACCGATAACGATTCCCGCAGATTCTATTGTTACGCTAAACCATTTAAATGAACTTTATACATCCCTTGAACTAGTAAAAGAATATTGGTCTAATAACACAATCATTGATGGAGTACTTGTTAGTGTATATTATAATCGTGTTCTAGCAAAGAGCAATCGTATTGATGGTTTTTTTAATGTGGGTGGCGGAAATGCAATTCCAAATGAAACGATTGTGGGTGCAAAATTTAGTAATGATAGGAGTAGGCATATTATTACACACTACATTTCAAAGGAAGTGTTAGATAAGACAATTGAGCATACTAAAAAAGTTATAACAATATTCAAAGATTTTTTTGCTAGTGCTCCCATGACGAGTACGGTGTTCTCCGACTCTTCAAAATTTAATCAAATTGATTATTCTAAGTATGGTCTGTCGAAATCAAAATTCAAACAATACTTAAGAGACGCTTGCTTTGTCAAAGAATTTGGTGTTGAACAGGCAGATATGTCTACTGTACGCAATTCTATTGTAACAATCTACGATGTAAAAACTAATCTCTTAACATTACTTAAACAACTTGATATTGATGCTTCAGAATCTAACATCATGGACCAGACCACTGTTTTACTTGACGAAAAAAATATTGAGTTACTACTGATAAAAGCACCTTATCTAGTATCAATGATAGTAGAAGATTTTTCTACCCTGTCACCAGAGAATTTTTATAATGATGGGAACACTTTTTATAATAATCTCCCTTTTCCAACTAATGAACCTATTATTGGTGTCATCGATACGTTGTTTGATGATAGAGTTTATTTCAATGAGTGGGTAGAGTATCGTGATTTGATTTCACCAGACATTAGCAAAGGAAGTCAAGACTATAAGCACGGTACAGCAGTTTCCTCGTTAATAGTAGATGGAGCTAGTTTGAATCCAAAACTAGATGACGGATGTGGAAGATTTAGAGTCAGACATTTTGGGATATCTTTACAGAGTGGTTTCAACTCCTTCACAATTATCAAACAGATTAGAGAGATTGTGTCTCAAAATCCTGATATTAAGGTTTGGAACCTTTCGCTTGGATCAAATGATGAAATTAGGGAAAACTTTATTTCTGTAGAGGGTTCGTTGCTAGATGAGATTCAATTTGATAACGATGTTATTTTCATTATTGCAGGGACTAATGGAATAGGCCCTGATGGAAAACGAAAAAAGATTGGAGCACCAGCAGATTCACTCAATTCAATTATTGTAAATTCTGTTGATTTTAGCAATCAAGTCGTTTCTTATTCACGCGAAGGAGTTGTCCTGTCTTTCTTTATCAAACCTGATGTTTCATACTATGGTGGGGGAAACGGAGACTTCATAAATGTTTGTGAACCACTAGGGCTGGCTCGAGTAGCTGGGACCAGTTTTGCAGCTCCATTTATTGCTAGAAAAATGGCTTACCTCATTCATATTATGGGATTAAGTCGTGAAGAAGCAAAGGCTTTATTAATTGATTCAGCGATACCATGGAATGATAAAAAAACATTCGCAGACATTTCTTTACTTGGATATGGGATTGTGCCAATCAAAATAGAAGATATTTTGTCTACACCTGATGATGAAATTAAATTTATAGTCTCAGACGTTTCTAGAGCATATGAAACTTATAATTATGATTTCCCAGTTCCAATTTCTAAAGAACACTATCCTTATGTAGCAAAGGCAACTATGTGCTATTTCCCAAAGTGTTCTAGAAATCAAGGAGTTGACTATACTAATACGGAAATGCAACTTAGTTTGGGAGTTTTAGATAAGAAAGGCATCAAAACAATTAATAACGACAATCAATATTCTGAAAATGCACCAGGATATGTGAGAGAAAAGTCGGCACGAAATATTTTTAGGAAATGGGACAATGTCAAGCATTTAGGAGAAAAATTCTCTTCTCGTAAAAAAGCTAAGCCGATTCGGAATCCTTCTAATCCTCAATGGGGAATGAGTGTAAAAACAATTGAACGGTTAAAAATTGGAGATGGTTATGGTATTCGTTTTGGAGTAGTTGTTACTCTAAAGGAGTTGAATGGTGTCAATAGAATCGAAGATTTTATTCAACAAGCCGAATTACGAGGTTGGCTTGTTAATAGATTACAAGTTGAATCACAAGTTGAGTTGTATAATAGCTTAAATGAAGAAATTGAATTTGAATAATAAAATATTTCAGGAGATAAAATATGCAAAAACTAGTGATAATAGAAGATTATAATAGGTTAGATATCAATCAGATAAAAGAGATTACTTTGAGATATGGAATCGTACTTGTTGTCTGTATATTAGCAATGATTATTGTTGGATTCTTGGTTGATAATTATAAGAAAGACTCCTATATTGTAAAAAAATATAATTACAGGACACTAGATCAGGAAATCGGTGGAGGAGAAGAATACTACTATAGATATTGGATATGGCAACGAAATAAAAAGAAATACCTTATATCTGTTCTTAGAGATGACTTAGGAATTAAAAGAGTATACAGTAGAAAAGCCTTACAGAAAAAATGGAATAAGAAAACTTTAATTCCATTTTTAAGAGAAGTTTATGGTAACGCTAAGTAAATAAAATATGGCACATACTTGACACAAGAGGGTTTTGGTGAAGTCGGATATTCTCCAACCGAAAATATTCTTAAGGAAATTGAAGAAGAAACTGGTTTTACAGCAAAAGCTGAAAGGTTGCTTGCAGTTTTTGACACCAATCGTTTCCAACTACAGAGCAAACAATATGCAAAGTTTGTCTTTGAATGCCAACTTCTTGATGGACAATTTCAAGAGAATCAAGAAATTGCTGAGCTTCAATTTTTTGCCATTGACCAATTGCCAGTCTTATCTGAAAAACGCATCACCAAGGAGCAAATGGAGATTCTTTGGCAAGTTTATAAAGGACAAAGAGACCAATATGTTGATTAGTTTATGCTAGAGAAGTTGACAAATCAAAAAAGGGTATCTACAAGGTGCATTTCTGCAATACAAATGATATAATAGGTTGCGAATTTAGGACTCAAGTATTCTATGCATGTCATAGAATCAAGTTTTTTCAAAAAATTTAAAAGCTGGGGGGAGTGAATTTTTTTACTGCCTCTAGCTAGATGAACGAGGAATAGAATATGAATTTGTGGGATAAATTATTTACCACACAGATATCAGAACCGCCCCAGTTTGAACTTCACTGGTACATTGGTTTGTTATGTTTATTGGCTCTTACTTTCTATGCTTCTTATCGTTTTCGCGACAAAGTTGCTTACCAGCGTTTTATTCAGATTCTTCAGTCTGTTCAACTGATTGTTCTGTATAGCTGGTATTGGGGCAATCTCATGCCTCTATCAGAAAGTTTGCCCTTCTATCATTGCCGTATCGCCATGTTTGTAATGCTCTTGATTCCAGGGACATCCAAGTACAAACAATACTTTGCCCTTTTAGGAACTTTTGGAGCAACAGCGGCACTGGCTTACCCACTCTTTGATCCCTACCCATTTCCACACGTGACCATTTTGTCTTTCATTATCGGACATGTTGCTCTTTTAGGAAATGCGCTCCTATACTTGTTTAGAAACTATCAACCTTCCCTTCTTGATTTGAAGAATGTGGCGGTGATTACCTTTGCCTTAAATGGCTTGATATGGGTTGTTAACTTAGTTGTAGGTGGAGATTATGGATTTTTAAACAAACCACCACTTGTTGGAAGTTTTGGCCAGCCCTTAAATTATCTCATTGTTTCGACTGTTATCGTGATAGCAATTCGCTTAACAGGGAAATTAGTAGAAAATTTTTTACAACAAAAATCGGAAGAATTTATTCAAGAGAAGATCTAAAATGATCTTCTCTTTTTTGGATTTTTAAGAAACAGAAAGGAAATTGTGAACGTTAACTTCAAATAATCTCTTAGAAGAAGAATTTTTCTAGAATTTTCTCAAAAAACATGCAGGAATTTTATCAAAAACTAAGCACGATTGGATTTTTTGTGTTATAATATTCTTTGAATAGCTATGCCCAAACATAGTTATTAAATAGAAGTGAGAAACTTGGAAGACAGAGAGGATGCGATGTAATGACTAGAGATGGTTTTTTTACAGGCTTAGATATCGGAACTAGCTCGATTAAAGTGCTAGTAGCTGAGCATAGAGATGGCGAAGTAAATGTAATTGGTGTTAGCAATGCCAAAAGTAAAGGTGTAAAAGACGGAATTATTGTTGATATTGAAGCAGCTGCTTCAGCAATCAAATCCGCAATCACACAGGCAGAAGAGAAAGCTGGTATTTCTATTAAGTCTGTTAACGTTGGCCTTCCAGCAAACCTCTTGCAGGTTGAACCAACACAAGGAATGATTCCTGTAACTTCAGATACCAAAGAAATCACGGATCAAGATGTTGAAAATGTTGTCAAATCAGCTTTGACTAAGAGCATGACTCCTGATCGTGAAGTGATTACCTTTATTCCAGAAGAATTCATCGTGGATGGTTTCCAAGGAATTCGTGACCCTCGTGGTATGATGGGTGTCCGCTTGGAAATGCGTGGTCTGCTTTACACAGGTCCTCGTACGATTCTACACAATCTTCGCAAGACAGTTGAGCGTGTAGGCATTCATGTTGATAATGTGATTATTTCACCTTTGGCAATCGTGAACTCCGTTCTCAATGAAGGCGAACGCGAATTTGGTGCGACTGTCATTGACATGGGTGGAGGTCAGACTACTGTAGCGACTATCCGCAACCAAGAATTGCAGTTCACTAACATCTACCAAGAAGGTGGAGATTACGTTACTAAAGACATTTCTAAAGTCTTGAAAACATCTCAAAAAATTGCAGAAAGTTTGAAACTGAACTATGGTGAAGCTTACGTTCCACTAGCAAGTAACGAAACTTTCCAAGTTGAAGTAATTGGTGAAGTAGAACCTGTTGAAGTAACAGAAAACTACTTGGCAGAAATTATCTCAGCACGCATCAAACATATCTTTGACCAAATCAAACAAGAGTTGGAAAGAAGACACTTGTTGGATTTGCCAGGAGGTATCGTCCTTATCGGTGGAAATGCAATTTTACCAGGAATTGTTGAATTAGCCCAAGAAGTATTTGGTGTTCGCGTAAAACTCTATGTACCAAATCAAGTTGGAATTCGCAACCCTGCATTTGCGCACGTGATTAGTTTGTCTGAGTTTGCTGGTAAATTGACTGAAGTCAATCTTCTTGCTCAAAAAGCAGTTAAAGGAGATGAATTCCTTCGTCAAAAACCAATCAACTTTGGCATTCCAAATCAACGTTTGAATCCAGTAGCGCAACCAAGTCCAGCACAAGCAGCTCCAGCTGAAACTGTGCAGGAAGCTCCAGTTGCTCCCAAGGAAGAATTCCAAGCAAGTTCTCAAAGTAAACCGAAGCTAACAGAACGTTTCCGTGGTTTGATCGGAAGCATGTTTGATGAATAAAAGAGGATAAGAAATTATGACATTTTCATTTGATACAGCAGCAGCTCAAGGCGCAGTTATTAAGGTAATTGGTGTTGGTGGTGGTGGTGGTAACGCCATCAACCGCATGGTTGACGAGGGTGTTGCTGGTGTAGAATTTATCGCAGCCAACACTGATGTACAAGCCCTTAGCAGTACGAAAGCAGAAACAGTTATCCAACTTGGTCCAAAATTGACTCGTGGTTTGGGTGCAGGAGGTCGTCCAGAAGTTGGACGTAAAGCTGCAGAAGAAAGTGAAGAAGCTTTGACGGAAGCTATCACTGGAGCAGACATGGTCTTTATCACTGCTGGTATGGGTGGTGGATCTGGTACAGGTGCAGCCCCTGTTATTGCACGTATCGCTAAAGATCTTGGTGCTCTTACAGTTGGTGTCGTGACACGTCCTTTCGGATTTGAAGGAAGCAAACGTGGTCAGTACGCTGTAGAAGGAATCAACGAACTTCGCGAGCATGTTGATACTTTGTTGATTATCTCTAATAACAACTTGCTTGAAATTGTTGATAAGAAAACACCACTTCTTGAAGCTCTTAGCGAAGCAGATAATGTCCTTCGCCAAGGTGTTCAAGGGATCACTGATTTGATCACGAACCCAGGATTGATTAACCTTGACTTTGCTGACGTGAAAACTGTAATGGCAAACAAAGGGAATGCCCTTATGGGTATCGGTATCGGTAGTGGTGAAGAGCGCGTTGTTGAAGCGGCTCGTAAAGCAATTTACTCTCCACTTCTTGAAACAACTATCGATGGTGCAGAGGATGTCATCGTCAACGTTACTGGTGGTCTTGACTTGACTTTGATTGAAGCAGAAGAAGCTTCAGAAATCGTCAACCAAGCAGCTGGCCAAGGTGTAAACATCTGGCTTGGAACATCAATTGATGAAAGCATGAAGGATGAAATCCGTGTTACTGTTGTAGCGACAGGTGTTCGTCAAGAGCGCGTGGAAAAAGTAGTTGGAGCTCGTAACAACCAACCAGTTGGACACCCATCAACTAAAGCTCCACAAGCACACACATTTGACCGTCAATTCGACTTGGAAGAAACAGCAGAATTGCCTAAATCAAGCCCTCGTCGCTTTGAAACAAACCAAGCATCTGCTTTTGGAGACTGGGACTTGCGTCGTGAGTCAATTGTTCGCCAAACAGATCCTGTTGTTTCACCAGTAGAACGCTTCGAAACACCAGTTTCACAAGATGAAGATGAATTGGATACACCTCCATTCTTCAAAAATCGTTAATCAATGAATTTGAAAAAAAATACTGAATTAGTTTTTCAGCAAATAGCTGATGCTAGTCAAGAAGCCAACCGTGCTCTAGATGCTGTTTCAGTAATCGCAGTGACAAAGTATGTAGATGTACAAACAGCGGAAGCCTTGCTTCCGCTTGGTGTTCGTCATATAGGTGAAAATCGAGTCGATAAATTTTTAGAAAAATATCAGGCCTTGAAAGATTACCCAGTTACTTGGCATTTAATAGGAACACTACAGAGACGGAAAGTGAAAGAAGTAATCCCATATGTGGATTACTTTCATGCTTTAGACTCCCTGAAGTTAGCCCAGGAAATTCAAAAGAGAACAGATCATGTTATCAAGTGTTTCTTGCAGGTCAATATTTCTGGGGAAGAAAGCAAGCATGGGTTTTCAAAAGAAGAATTGCTAGAACTTTTGCCAGAATTGGCTAAGTTAGATCAGATTGAGTATGTTGGTTTAATGACCATGGCTCCTTTTGAGGCAGACAGTGATGAATTGAAAGAAATTTTCAAGGATACGCAGGCTCTGCAAGCAGAAATTAGAGAAAAACAAATCCCTAATATGCCGATGACGGAGCTAAGCATGGGAATGAGTCGTGATTTTAAAGAAGCGATTCAGTTCGGCTCAACCTTTGTTCGAATCGGTACAGCATTTTTTAAATAGGAGAGAGCTATGTCTTTAAAAGATAGATTCGATAAATTTATAGATTATTTTACAGAAGACGGAGAAGAAACGACTAACTACCAGACTCAACAAGAGGAAACAGTTAGCCCAGCCATCTCATCTTCTAAAGAATTACCAGCACCTGCTCAGTCAGGATCAGCAAAAGATGCAAATATTACTCGTCTTCATGCGCGTCAGCAAGAATTGGCAATGCAAAGCCATCGTTCAGATGAGAAAGTGACAATTGACGTTCGATATCCAAGAAAATATGAAGATGCAACTGAGATTGTAGATTTGTTGGCTGGAAATGAAAGTATTTTGATTGACTTCCAATATATGACAGAGGTTCAAGCCCGTCGTTGCCTTGATTACTTGGATGGAGCCCGCCATGTCTTGGCTGGAAATATGAAAAAAGTTGCGAGCACGATGTACCTATTGACTCCTGTCAACGTTATCGTGAATATTGAAGATATCAAGCTTCCAGATGAATCACAAAGCGCTGAGTTTGGTTTTGATATTAAACGAAATAGAGCAAGATAATGATTTTCTTAGTCCATTTAATCCAAAATGCGGTTAGCATTTACTCCATCATTCTCGTTGCATTTGCTCTTCTTTCATGGTTTCCAAATGCCTATGAAAGCCAACTAGGTCGCTTAGTCATCAGACTTGCTCGCCCAGTTATCGAGCCCCTTCGTAAGTTCAATTTGCAATTTGCTGGTCTTGATTTTACGGTTTGGGCGGCCCTGATTCTGATTCAGTTTGTTGGAAATCTCTTAACACGACTAGTACTTTTACTATGACAGCAAATCGAGCCATTTATCAGCATTTCTCCCAAGATGATATTCCCTTTATTGATAAGGGTTTAGAGTGGATCAAGCGGGTAGAAGATACATATGCGTCGGTACTTACTCCTTTTATCAATCCCCATCAGGAACAGATCTTGAGGGTGCTAGCTGGGACATATGGACTGGGTTGCCAAAGTAGTGGTGATTTTCTTCCGACAGAGTCGGTTCGAGTTCTTCTCTATCCAGATTACTTTGAACCGGAGATATCAGACTTTGAAATGGCCTTGTTGGAAATTTGCTATCCGAGTAAGTTTGAGCAACTGAGTCATAGAAAAATATTGGGAACAATCATCAACCAACTAGGAATTGACCGTAAATTATTTGGTGATATCTTGGTAGATGAAAAGAGAGCACAGATTTTTGTCAATCGTGATTTCATTCCTCTTTTTCAGGATGGAATAAGAAAGATTGGCAGACTTCCTGTATCGCTGGAGGAACGTCCTTTTACCGATAGGATTATATCTAAAATTGACTATAGAGAACGAGAAATTTTAGTTTCGAGTTTTCGATTGGATGCCCTCTTATCAAGTGCCTTGAAATTATCTAGAAACCAAGCTAGTCAACTGATAGAGAAAAAATCTGTCCAGGTAAATTATCATGTGGTTGAAAAAACTGATTACCAGGTTGCAGTTGGAGATTTGATCAGTGTGAGAAAGTTTGGTCGTTTGAAAGTTGTCAAAGACATTGGTCAGACCAAAAAGGATAAGAAAAAACTAACAGTCCGGCTACTTTTAAGCAAGTGAGAAAAAATATGTCGATTACACCACAAGAAATAAGTGATAAAGCTTTCTCAAGAACATTCAGAGGCTACAATCAGGAAGAAGTTGACCTCTTTCTAGATAAGATTTACTTTGAATTAGAGGAGATGACTCGATACAAAGATGAAACTGAACTCTATATCAAAAAACTAGAAGAACGTCTTTCCTATTATACGAATGATATTCCTAAGAGAACAGTAACAAGCGAGCAAGAACCAGAAGCAATTAATGATTCTATTTTTTATTAAGTAAGTGAGGAAAAGTATGCCAATTACATCGTTAGAAATTAAAGATAAAACCTTTGGTACAAGATTTAGAGGTTTTGACCCAGAAGAAGTAGATGAGTTTCTTGATATCGTTGTTCGTGATTATGAAGACTTGGTTCGTAGCAATCACGACAAAGAAACGCACATCAAAAATTTAGAAGAACGTTTGTCTTACTTTGATGAAATGAAGGATTCCTTGAGCCAATCAGTTTTGATTGCCCAGGATACTGCTGAGCGTGTCAAACAAGCTGCTCAAGAACGTTCAAACAATATTATTCAACAAGCTGAACAAGACGCTCAGCGTTTGCTCGAAGAAGCGAAATACAAGGCAAACGAAATTCTTCGTCAGGCAACAGATAATGCTAAGAAAGTTGCCGTTGAGACAGAAGAGTTGAAGAACAAGAGTCGTGTATTCCATCAACGCCTCAAGTCTACGATTGAAAGTCAATTGGCTATTGTCGAGTCATCTGATTGGGAAGATATTCTTCGCCCAACAGCTACTTACCTTCAGACAAGTGATGAAGCCTTTAAAGAGGTGGTTGGTGAAGTTCTTGGTGAATCAGTATCTTTACAACCAGAGGAAGAACCAATTGATATGACTCGTCAGTTCACACCAGAAGAGGTTGCTGAATTGCAAGCTCGTATCGAGGCTGGCAATAAAGAATTGGCTGAATTCGAAGCCCAACAAAATCAACATACAGAAGAACTTGTCCAGCATGAAGAGTCAGTTGAAGTAGAAGCTACTGCGGCAACTGAGAACGATGCAAATAAAGAATCTGTTCTTATCCTATAAAAAATGTGAGAACAAGATCCAACCAACTATATTTTCAGCGAGCGGGAGATGGTGAGAGTCCTGCAATCCCTAGTGGTTAGATTATCCTCTCAATGAATCCAGTCCGAAAACAGTAAGACTGGACGTCCCCCACGTTACGGGAAAAGAGGAAAAAAGACCCTGTCTTTTTTCGAACAAAGGTGGTACCACGATTTTCGTCCTTTTTGCGAATCGTGGTTTTTATTTTGTCATTTTAAATTAAAGGAGTAACAATGAAACTTAAAGAAACCCTCAATCTAGGGAAAACAGACTTTCCTATGCGTGCTGGTCTTCCAACCAAAGAACCAGTTTGGCAAAAAGAATGGGAAGAAGCAAAACTTTACCAACGTCGTCAAGAATTGAACCAAGGAAAACCGCATTTCACCTTACATGATGGTCCTCCATATGCAAACGGAAATATCCACGTTGGACACGCTATGAACAAGATCTCCAAAGATATCATTGTTCGTTCGAAGTCTATGTCTGGATTTTACGCTCCTTATATCCCAGGTTGGGATACACATGGATTGCCAATCGAGCAAGTCTTGGCAAAACAGGGCGTGAAACGTAAAGAAATGGACTTGGTTGAGTACTTGAAACTTTGCCGCGAGTATGCTCTTTCTCAAGTAGATAAACAACGGGAAGACTTTAAACGTTTGGGTGTTTCTGGGGACTGGGAAAATCCTTATGTAACCTTGACTCCAGACTATGAAGCAGCTCAGATCCGTGTCTTTGGTGAGATGGCTAAAAAAGGCTATATCTACCGTGGTGCAAAGCCAGTTTACTGGTCATGGTCTTCTGAGTCAGCCCTTGCAGAAGCGGAAATTGAATACCATGACTTGATTTCAACTTCCCTTTACTATGCTAACCGTGTCAAAGATGGAAAAGGTGTCCTAGATACTGATACTTACATCGTTGTTTGGACAACCACTCCATTCACCATCACTGCTTCTCGTGGATTGACAGTTGGAGCGGATATTGATTACGTGGTCGTTCAACCAGCTGGTGAAACTCGTAAGTTTGTGGTTGCTGCAGAATTATTGACTAGCTTGTCTGAGAAATTTGGCTGGGCTGATGTTCAAGTTTTGGCAACTTACCGTGGACAAGAACTCAACCAGATCGTGACAGTCCACCCATGGGATACAGCTGTAGATGAGTTGGTTATCCTTGGTGACCACGTTACGACTGATTCTGGTACTGGTATTGTCCATACAGCCCCTGGTTTTGGTGAGGACGACTACAATGTTGGTATTGCTAATGGTCTTGAAGTCGCAGTGACTGTTGACGAACGTGGTATCATGATGGCCAATGCTGGTGCTGAGTTTGAAGGCCAATTCTATGATAAGGTTGTCCCAACTGTTATCGAAAAACTCGGTAGTCTTCTCCTTGCCCAAGAAGAAATCTCTCACTCATACCCATTTGACTGGCGTACCAAGAAACCAATCATTTGGCGTGCAGTTCCACAATGGTTTGCCTCAGTTTCTAAATTCCGTCAAGAAATCTTGGACGAAATTGAAAAAGTGAAGTTCCACTCAGAATGGGGTAAAGTCCGTCTTTACAATATGATCCGTGACCGTGGCGACTGGGTTATCTCTCGTCAGCGTGCTTGGGGTGTTCCACTACCAATCTTCTACGCTGAAGATGGTACACCTATCATGACTGCTGAAACCATTGAACATGTGGCTCAACTCTTTGAAGTACATGGTTCAAGCATTTGGTGGGAACGTGATGCTAAGGACCTCTTGCCAGAAGGATTTACTCACCCAGGTTCACCAAATGGCGAGTTCAAGAAAGAGACAGACATCATGGACGTATGGTTTGACTCAGGTTCATCATGGAATGGGGTTGTTGTAAACCGTCCAGAATTGACTTACCCAGCAGACCTTTACTTAGAAGGTTCTGACCAATACCGTGGTTGGTTTAACTCATCACTCATTACATCTGTTGCCAACCATGGCGTAGCACCTTACAAACAAATCTTGTCTCAAGGTTTTACGCTTGATGGTAAGGATGAAAAGATGTCCAAATCTCTTGGAAATACTATTTTGCCTAGCGATGTTGAGAAACAATTTGGCGCTGAAATTCTTCGTCTTTGGGTAACAAGTGTAGATACTAGCAATGACGTTCGTATCTCAATGGATATCCTTAGCCAAGTATCGGAATCTTACCGTAAAATCCGTAACACTCTTCGTTTCTTGATTGCTAATACATCTGACTTTAACCCAGCTGAGGATGCAGTAGCTTACGATGAGCTTCGTTCAGTTGATAAGTACATGACGATTCGCTTTAACCAGCTTGTTAAGACCATTCGTGATGCTTACGCAAACTTTGAATTCTTGACAATCTACAAGGCCTTGGTGAACTTTATCAACGTTGACTTGTCAGCCTTCTACCTTGATTTTGCCAAAGATGTTGTTTATATCGAAGGTGCCAAATCATTGGAACGCCATCAAATGCAGACTGTCTTCTATGACATTCTTGTCAAAATTACGAAACTCTTGACACCAATCCTTCCTCACACTGCGGAAGAAATCTGGTCATACCTTGAGTTTGAAACAGAAGACTTCGTTCAATTGTCAGAATTGCCAGAAGCAGAAACTTTTGCTAACCAAGAAGAAATCTTAGATACATGGGCTGCCTTTATGGACTTCCGTGGACAAGCTCAAAAAGCCTTGGAAGAGGCTCGTAATGCCAAAGTAATCGGTAAATCACTTGAAGCTCACTTGACAGTTTATCCAAATGAAGTTGTGAAAACTCTACTCGAAGCAGTAAATAGCAATGTAGCTCAACTTTTAATCGTGTCAGACTTGACCATCGCAGAAGGACAAGCTCCGGAAGCTGCCGTTAGCTTTGAAGATGTAGCCTTCACAGTTGAACGTGCTGCAGGTGAAGTATGTGACCGTTGCCGTCGTATCGATCCAACTACTGCAGAACGTAGCTACCATGCAGTTATCTGTGACCACTGTGCAAGCATCGTAGAAGAAAACTTTGCGGACGCTGTCGCAGAAGGATTTGAAGCCAAATAATCAGATTAGAAATATGTTTTCTCATAGTTTAAGATGAGATGAAAAGGAAAAAGAGAGGAAGTCATTTCTCTCTTTTTTGCTGGAAAAAGTTTAGAACAAAGATGCAGAAATCTAATAATTTTGGGGCTCATTTTAAGTTGATTTTTGAGATTTTTTTAAAAAGAGGAGTCGTGTTTTGGTACTTTTCAAAAGCATGTGTTGCTTCTAAAAATCGCGACAAATAATTTGAATAATCAAGTGAAATCAGGTAGAATAGAAAGGATTGAATAATATAATGAAAAGGAAATCTTTAAAGTGAAACATCAGTTTTATGGAGAAAAACGACAGCGCTTTTCTTTCAGAAAGTTGTCTGTCGGGCTCGTTTCGGCGACTATTGGAAGCTTCTTTTTGAATGGGCAAATGGCTGGGGGCTTGACTTCTGTGAAGGCAGCAGAAATTCAAAGTCAGCAGTCTGCTCAGGTCAAATACCACTACGTAGTGGAGTCTGAATTGACAGAGGCAGAGAAGAGTGCCTTGATTAGGGAGATTCCAAAGCATGTTGAGGATGCTTCAGAGACCTATTACTTAGTTTATCGTCCGACTACTCAAGGGGATACATCTGGAGTATTGCCTAAGACAGGTCACTCCGGCCTTTGGGAATCAACTTTTACAGCCATGGGTCTTGCATTACTAGTACTTGTAGTTGTTAGAGGCAGGAATGGGAAGAGGTATTTATCTTCTATCTTGTTGGTAACTGGAATGGGATCCATGCTGCTATCTCCAACAGTCTTGGCGGTGACGAATATCGAGCTCGCTGCATATAATCAAAGTCTTAACTTGGGTCTTGGAGAATCTCTTCCAGCGCCATTAAGAATTGACGGTTACGACTATATTGGTTACTTAAAGGATGCAGAGAAAGAGGAGAGTTATTTAGCCCATTCTACTCTGAAGGAAAATCCGACACTTGATTTGGAGAAAGAGAAGGGAAGTGAACTTAAACCGAGTGAAACAAATCTTGATATGAAAGAGATTGTTTCGGATAAGGGTGATGCTTTAACTGAGGAAGAAAAAGAAGCTATAGCTGCTAAGGAGAGAGAGTCTGCTCGTCTAAGCACCGTTTATGACTTGCCAGAATTAAAAATTATTGAACAAAAGTCGGTTCAAGATCTCCCTTATCAGACCCAATACCAGTATTCCGATGAATTGGCTCAAGGGCAATCAAAAGTAATACAATCAGGTGTTCGAGGCCAAAGAACAGTTGTAACTCGTCATTATCGTGAGAATCAAGAAATCGTAAAAAGCGAAATGATTTCTGATCAAGTGACGCTTGAACCTGTTTCTGAAATTATTTTAGTTGGAACAGCTCCAACTAACTCGATACCAAAAGAAACTCCAGTTCACGAAGTTCCGAAATTGTCAGAATATGGCACAATTCCAGAAACAGCGCCTGTTCATGAAGTTCCAGAATTGGCAGAATATGGTACAACTCCTGAGACATCCCCAGTTCAAGAGATTCCAGAATTGACGGAATATGGTACAACTCCTGATACAGCTCCAGTTCATGAGGTTCCAGAATTGGCAGAGTATGGCACCAGTTCTGAGATGCCTCCAGTTCAAGAGATTCCAGAATTGACGGAATATGGCACAACTCCTGAAACAGCGCCTGTTCATGAAGTTCCGGAATTGGCAGAGTATGGCACCAGTCCCGAGACGTCTCCAGTTCGTGAAGTTCCGGAATTGACGGAATATGGCACAACTCCAGAAACAGCTCCTGTTCACGAAGTTCCGGAATTGGCAGAGTACGGAACCAGTCCCGAGACAGCTCCTATTCATGAGAATTCTGAGTTGGAATTGACTACAAATGATGAGGTTAGAATAGAAAAGATTGATTTTTCTATTGACGAGCAATATACAGATGAGATTCCAGAAGGAAGTCGTCAAATCACAACTCCGGGTGTACAAGGCGAACGAACTATCAAGACTCGTGTTTACAGTTCCAATGGTCAAGTTGTTGACCGTCAAGAGTTGTCTAACGAAGAAACCTTGTCTCCTGTAACGCAAATTGTCAAAGTCGGCACAGCTAAACCAAGCATGATACCAAATGAAGCACCGAAAGCAGACGCTCTGCCAGAATATTCGCTAACTTATAGCGACGAAACTCGTGTAGAGAAAATAGCCTTCAACATTCGTGAAGAAGAAACGGATGAATTGGTCCAAGATGCGCGCCAGATCACAACACCAGGTGTTGAGGGTGAGCGCACGATTAAGACTCGCGTCTACAGTTCTAACGGTCAAGAGGTTGACCGCCAAGAGTTGTCTAACGAGGAAACTTTAGCTCCCGTAACGCAAGTGGTCAAGGTCGGCACGGCTAAGCCAACCATGGTACCGAACGATCCACCGAAAGCAGACGCCCTTCCAGAGTATCCGTTGACTTATAGCGACGAAACTCGTGTAGAGAAAATAGCCTTCAACATTCGTGAAGAAGAAACGGATGAATTAGTCCAAGATGCTCGTCAAATCACAACACCAGGTGTTGAGGGAGAGCGCACGATTAAGACTCGCGTCTACAGTTCTAACGGTCAAGAGGTTTATCGCCAAGAGTTGTCCAATGAGGAAACTCTAGTTCCCGTAACGCAAGTGGTCAAAGTGGGAACGGCTAAGCCAACCATGGTACCGAACGATCCACCGAAAGCAGACGCTCTGCCAGAATATCCGCTAACTTACACTGACGAAACGCGCGTTGAAAAAATCAACTTTAACATTCGTGAAGAAGAAAGCGATGAGCTTGTTCGAGATGCTCGTCAAATCACAACTCCAGGTGTTGAGGGTGAGCGTACGATTAAGACCCGTGTCTACAGTTCCAATGGTCAAGTTGTTGACCATCAAGAACTTTCGAATGAAGAAACCTTAGCTCCAGTAACACAAATCGTCAAAGTCGGAACTGCTAAACCAACTATGGTACCAAATGATGCGCCGAAAGCAGATGCTCTGCCAGAATATCCGCTAACTTATACCGACGAAACCCGCGTTGAAAAAATCAACTTTAACATTCGTGAAGAAGAAACCGATGAGCTTGTTCGAGATGCCCGCCACATCACAACTCCAGGAGTCCAAGGCGAACGAACTATCAAGACTCGAGTATATAGTTCTAACGGTCAAGAGGTTGACCACCAAGAGTTGTCCAACGAGGAAACTTTAGCTCCCGTAACGCAAATTGTCAAGGTCGGCACGGCTAAGCCAACCATGGTACCGAACGATCCACCGAAAGCAGACGTACTGCCAGAGTATCCGTTGACTTATACCGACGAAACTCGTGTAGAGAAAATAGCCTTCAACATTGAAGAGCAAACTACGGATGAATTAGTCCAAGATGCCCGCCAGATCGTAACACCAGGTGTTGAGGGAGAGCGCACGATTAAGACTCGCGTCTACAGTTCTAACGGTCAAGAGGTTGACCGCCAAGAGTTGTCTAATGAGGAAACTCTAGCTCCTGTAACGCAAGTGGTCAAGGTCGGCACGGCTAAGCCAAACATGGTACCAAGCGATGCGCCAAAAGCAGACGCTTTGCCAGAGTATCCACTCACTTATACCGACGAAACTCGGGTTGAGAAAATTAATTTCACAATTCGTGAAGAAGAAACGGATGATCTTGTTCGAGATGCCCGCCAAATCACAACTCCGGGAGTCCAAGGAGAGCGTACCATCAAGACTCGTGTCTATAGTTCCAACGTTCAGGAAATCGATCGCCAAGAATTGTCTAATGAGGAAACCCTAGCTCCCGTAACTCAAATTGTCAAGGTCGGCACGGCTAAGCCAAACATGGTACCGAACGATGCACCAAAAGCAGACGCTCTGCCAGAATATCCGCTAACTTACACTGACGAACTTCGCGTTGAGAAGATTAACTTCACAATTCGTGAAGAAGAAACCGATGAGCTTGTTCGAGATGCTCGTCAAATCACAACTCCAGGTGTCCAAGGTGAGCGGACTATCAAGACTCGTGTCTATAGTTCTAACGGTCAAGAGGTTGACCGCCAAGAATTATCCAATGAGGAAACTCTAGCTCCTGTAACGCAAATTGTCAAGGTCGGCACGGCTAAGCCAACCATGGTACCGAACGATCCACCGCAAGCAGACGCCCTGCCAGAGTATCTGTTGACATATACCGATGAAACGCGCGTAGAGAAAATAGCCTTCAACATTGAGGAGCAATATACCGATGAGCTTGTTCGAGATGCCCGCCAAATCACCACTCCAGGAGTTCAAGGCGAACGGACTATCAAGACCCGTGTCTACAGTTCCAATGGTCAGGAAATTGACCGCCAAGAGTTATCTAATGAAGAAACTTTGGCGCCCGTAACGCAAATTGTCAAAGTCGGCACGGCTAAACCAAACATGGTGCCAAATGATGCACCGAAATCAGACGCTTTGCCAGAGTATCCACTGATATATACCGATGAAACTCGTGTAGAGAAAATAGCCTTCAACATTCGTGAAGAAGAAACGGATGAATTGGTCCAAGATGCTCGTCAGATCGCAACACCAGGTGTTGAGGGAGAGCGCACGATTAAGACTCGTGTCTATAGTTCTAACGGTCAAGAGGTTGACCACCAAGAGTTGTCCAACGAGGAAACTTTAGCTCCCGTAACGCAAATTGTCAAGGTCGGCACGGCTAAGCCAACCATGGTACCGAATGAAGCACCGAAAGCAGATGCTTTAGAGGAGTTCGATTTAATTTCACTGCATAATCTCTTGGCAGAAGCGGATCAGATTAAAGCTCAGGCCCGTTATTTCAACGATAGTCAGAGTCATCAAGCTAACTATGATGCTGCTTTGACGGCTGGTCAAGCGATTCTGAGCCAATCTCAAGCCAGCCAAGCAGAAGTCAACCAACTGGTGGAACAAATCAATCAAGCCAAGGCGCAATTGAGTGGTCTTGAAGTTGTCAAAACGGCTCTTCAGACGGAGTACGATTTAAATCCAAGAGTTAAAACTTCTGTTAAATATAAGAATGCGGATTTAGATAAGCAGACAGCTTATACTGACGAATTGATTAAGGCTGAAGGAGTGCTGAACAATCAAACTGCTACACAAGTACAGGTCAACCAAGCTCTTGCTAGCCTGACAGCAGCCAAAGAAGCTCTGAATGGAGTGCCTAAAGTCAAGCCGATTGTTTCTATTCTAAGTCTGACTGAGAATGCCGATGATAAGTCTGTTACGGTCCAATATAGATTGGAAGACCAGACCCAGTCCTTCCGTTCAGCGATTGCAGAATTGTACCAGGGAGAACAGCTGATTCGCACTCTTCCGATTACCAATTTCGCTGGTAGCTTGAAGATTGGTGACCTAGACTACTACACAGGCTACACTCTAAAAACCAAGTTGACTTATGAATTGGATAATGGTAGCTTTACTGAGTTTGAGACAGACAGTCGTAACTTTGAGCTAGAATATAAGAAGATTGCCTTCCGTGATATTGATTCCGTTGAGTTTTATCATAAAGAAAACGACCAATACAAGCGCTTTGTATCGATGAGCTCTATACCTACGGATCTGTCTACCTACTTCGTCAAGATCAAGTCAAGCGAATCCAAGGAAATTCTCCTACCAGTTCACAGTATTTCTGAAGCAGAGAAAGATGGCAAGGCAGTCTATAAGGTTAATGTAACGCTTCCTGAACTCGTCCAAGAAAGTGAAGCGGGCTATAAGTCTGGGCACGACTTCTACATCAGTAAGGCGGTCCCAAGTCAGCAAAATGTCTACACTAGCTTTGCTGGATTGGTAGACGCTATGAAGCGAAATATGGCAGGAAATTATGTTCTGGGAGCTGATTTGGATGCGAGCGAGGTCAATCTAGCTCCTGCGGATTATGTCTACCTCAAAGGGAACTTCACCGGCAGTCTGACTGGTAGTCAAAATGGTAAGCAATACGCTATTTATAATCTAGCCAAGCCTTTATTTGAAAACATGAAGAATGGGTCTTCTATTACCAATATAGACTTTAAAGATGTGAATATCGTGGGGACCTATGACTCGGCTGCACTGGCACGCAGTGCGGAAAATGCGCGAATTACAGATGTTTCTGTTCAGGGGAGAGTATTGGTAGTAGGAAACGCCTCTAACGTAGCGGGTCTAGTAGTTAATGGAACCAATACGAAAATTACCAATAGTTCCTTTACGGGAACTATCCTATCTAACAGTCAACACATCAAAGCTTATAATGTAGGTGGTTTGGTTGCAAGCCTTAAAGGAGGAGAATCTCTTCTTAGCCAAAGTAAAGCAGATGTAACGATTATTAGTAGTGCTCGATCAAATGAACAACGTATCGGTGGTTTGGTTGGTCGTCTAGAAAACAACGCTCGAATTACCAAATCGTATGTGACAGGAAAACTGTATAATGCGACCACTAACGGTCAAATCGGTGGAGTGGTCGGCTCGAACTACTTTAATGGTTTAGTTGATAATGTGATCAGTAATGTTAGCGGTACAAATGTTTACAGTATTTCTGGGGATCAGGGCTACAAAAACGACCGCATTACGCAAGCATATAAAGTTGCTAAAAGTGAAACCTTGAAGAACGATCAGTTTGTTACTTCTACTATTACTCAAGAAGAAATGGAAGAAAAACTGACTGCTATGGACATCACGACTAGCCTAGATGACACGAATCTAAATATGCGTTTTGTCGACTATGGTGAGGTAAACAATGCTCAATTTGACCGCGGATATTCTTATGCAAATATGGAGAAACTGCTTCCTTTCTACAATAAAGAAACCATTGTTTCGTTTGCGAATAAGATTCCGAAAGAGCATAAGTTGAATAAGGAGTACCTACTGGATGTTGTTCCGATGAAGGGTGACCAGGTTATCACTGATATCCATGGCAATAAAACAGCAATCAATCGTTTGATGCTGCACTACATGGACAATACTATTGACTACCTAGAAATATCTTATCAGGGAGATTTCGTAAATCGAGGTATTGCTGAGTATAGAATGAAGGGATTAGACCTTTTGTATACTCCAGAAGCCTTTGTATCAGATTATACTAGTATTCTAAATCAAGTCTTGCCAGAGCTAAACAAAGTCGTTCTTGATTCGCCAGCTATGCGAACAGCTCTCGGTGTAGCAGCAGATACTTCTTTAGATGAATTATACTTAGACACCGCATTTACGCAAGTGAAAAGCAAACTGTCAACAGAACTACGAAAAGTTCTGGCTATGGATAAGGCTATCAATACTGAAGGTGAAGTAGTTAAGGATTATCTTGTTAAGAAGATTCTTGCTGATAAAGAAGCTTTCCTATTAGGTTTGACTTACCTTAACCGTTGGTATAATATCAACTATGACAACTTTAATGTTAAGGACCTATCGGCTTACAAGATGGATTTCTACGGTAAAAATGACGTTTCGGTTCTTGATACAATCATTGCTTTAGGGAAATCAGGACTTGAGAATCTCAAGGCTAAGAACAACTATACAGCTTATGATAATTCGCTCTCTGAAGCAACTGGCAAGCGAGGACTCTTCAATTACCTTGAAGGCTACCGTCAGCTCTTCCTGCCATACAAGACCAATAATGAATGGCTCAAGACCAATACAAAAGCCTACATCGTTGAGGCTAAGTCCGATGTAGCAGAAGCGAGACAGCTTCAGGACGCAGCTGAGGGCAAGAGCAAGTACTCTGTCGGTGTTTATGATAAGATTACTGCAGATAATTGGGAACACAAGGGCATGCTCCTGCCACTCTTGACCATGACAGAGAAAGGTGTCTATGCTATCTCCAATATGTCTACCATCTCCATGGGAGCTTATGATCGCTACCGCCTGGATGCCAATAACAGGGTGCGAACAGACGCAGAACTAATTGAATATGTTGAAGACAGAGTGAGAAAAACAGCTGAATACCAGCGCGACCACTATGATTTCTGGTATAAGATTCTGAGTCCAGAAAGCAAGGACAAGCTCTTCCGTTCGGTTCTGGTTTATGATGGGTTCTCATTGGTTGACAAGAATGGTCAAAGATATTGGGCTCCAGCTAATGACAAAAAATCACAGGCTATGCAGGAATTCTTTGGACCAGCTGGCAAGTGGTATCCAAGCAAGGGCTATAATGCCTATGCTACGGGTAGTGTAACTCACTTTGATGCTGCTAAATTGTTGGAAGACTATGGTAACTCAGTCTACACGCATGAGATGACCCATAACTCTGACGGTGCTATTTACTTTGAAGGATATGGTCGTCGTGAGGGACTAGGTGCGGAACTCTATGCTCGCGGACTCTTGCAGTCTTCGCCAAGCCCAGATGAACCAACTATTACGCTCAATACTCTCTTCAAGGTGGACAAGGATTCTAAGACACGTATGCATACCTATAATTTCAAGGAACGTGTTCAAAATGCAGCAGACCTTCAACACTATGTCCATGGTATGTTTGACATGATCTACACCTTGGATTATCTAGAAGGTACCTCTATGCTGAAGCAGAGTGATGATGCGAAACTTCAGTGGTTCAGAAAGATGGAGAATTACTATATTACAGATAAGTATGGTAAGGAGACTCATGCTGGTAACCAGACGAGAAGCTTCACTGCTGAAGAAATCAAGCAATTAAAGACCTTTAACTCTCTCATTGAAAATGATGTGATCACTCGTCGGGAGAATAAGGAAAGTGGGAAATATGGTCGAAATGGCTACCTCAGTCTCAGCCTCTTCTCACCAATTTACTCAGCCTTGAGCAATCCAAATGGAGCGCCAGGTGACGTTATGTTCCGTCGCACAGCCTATGAATTACTGGCAGCCAAAGGCTACCATGAAGGATTTGTCCCTTATGTTTCTGGTCAGTACTCTCAGGAAGCCTTTGATGAAGGGAAGAAAACGTGGGACGGATGGTCTGGAAGAGATGTTGGTCTCGTGACTGACCAGAAAGTCTTGGAAAATGTATTTAAAGGTGAATACACCTCTTGGGCAGCCTTCAAGAAGGCCATGTACAAGGAGCGAATTGATCAGCTGACCAAGCTGAAGCCAATCACCATTGAGTACGAGCTTAAAAATCCAAACAGTACCAAGAAAGTAACCATTCGTTCTTATGCAGAGATGCAGCAGTTGATGGACGCAGCCGTGGCAGAGGATGTACGCAACATTACCAATGCTACTAGCCGTGTCGAAGCTAGCTGGGTTAACCTGCTCAAGAAGAAGATTTACAATGCTTATCTTCGTGAGACAGACGACTTCAGACAGTCTATTTTCAAGAAATAAGGAAACGATTCTGTTTGATTAAAATTTGAAAATTCCTAGGTTTAAGGCTACCTAGGAATTTTTCTGTGGTTTCTCCATGATCTTGTTTGTGCATTCAAGACCTGATAAGATAAGGATTTTGACAGCGTAAATGAACTGAAAAGATTAGCAGTTTTTTGTGGCTATTATTTATAGCAAATAAATTGAATAATCTAGTAAATTTCGGTAGAATAGAGGGGATTCAAATCATGATGAAGGAAAGATTAGAAATGAAAAGAAGTTATTTAGGAGAAAAGCACCAACGTTTTTCATTGAGAAAAGTTTCGGTTGGTTTAGTTTCTGCTCTGGTAGGGGCTTTCTACCTTTTTAGTGGAGGAGGTTCTCTTGCAAATGTAGCAGCTAGTGAACAGACGCCATCCGTCACAAAACAGATTCACTATAAGTACGTGACAGAGAGTGAGCTCACGGACCAAGAGAAGCAATTGGTAGTCAAAGAATTGCCACAGTTTGCTGAGGAAACAGATGATACTTACTATTTGATTTATCGTCCGACGAGACAGTTGCCTGCAACTGGTCATAGTCAACTCATTAGCTCAATTGCAGCGGGGGCAGGTATTGTACTACTGGTCGTAGCGATTAAACTGGGCAGAGATGATCGCAAAAAGCTAGCTTCATTTATGCTTTTAACCAGTCTAGGAAGTCAGCTGATCGCGCCAACTTCCTTGGCTTTGACAAATCAAATGCTGGCTGACTATAATCAGGAATTGACTGTACAGGTCGGGGAAACATTGCAATCCCCACTTACGATTGAAGGCTACCAATATGTAGGGTATTTGAAATCTCAAAAAGCAGTAAACTCTCCAGTTGATGGCAAGAAAGAGTTGAATCATTCGACTCCTATTGATACTCCAGTTCAAACTTCAAACGGAAGTCAAGCGCAGGAAGAGTATCGTTTTCAGAAACCAAGTGATGCTCCTGTATTTGAACAACCAGAGTTAAAGGTTGATAGTAAAGAAACGAGTCGTACAGAGATTATTCCTTTCCAAGTGGAGGAAGTAGAAGCAGCTGATTTGCCGCAAGGTCAAACTGAGGTGATTCAGGCAGGGAAAAATGGTAGTCGTACCATTGTGACCCGCAGCTACATTTTAAATGGTCAGGTGATCCATACAGAGGAGGTTTCCAATCAGGTAACGACTGAGCCGACTTCTGAGATTAGAAAAGTCGGAAGCAAGGTCCCTTCTCCTACAAAACCAAGCCCAGGGGAGTCCGTTAGTGAAAAACCAACAGACGCTCCAATAAATGAAGTTCCCAGCTTAAACGTTGAAGAAAAAGATGTTACCACGACGGTAGCAGAACCCTACACTCGAGAACGAGTAGAGAGTGATAGCTTGCCAGTTGGCCAGACAAAGATAACCCAAGCTGGTCAAGATGGTGTGCGTACAATCGTCACCCGTCAGTACATGGTAGATGGAAAAGTAGAGAGAAGGCAGGAAATCTCAAACGAAGTAACGACACCAGCGGTTTCGGAGATTGTAACAGTTGGAACAGGCCCTGTTAGCGAGAAACCAACAGACGCTCCTGTAAATGAAGTTCCAAGTCTAGAGGTTGAAGAAAAAGATGTTACCACAACGGTAGCAGAACCCTACACTCGGGAACGAGTTGAGAGTGATAGCTTGCCAGTTGGCCAGACCAAGATAACCCAAGCTGGTCAAGATGGTGTGCGTACAATCGTCACCCGTCAGTACATGGTGGATGGCAAAGTAGAGAGAAGCCAGGAACTCTCAAACGAAGTGACGACTCCAGCGGTCTCAGAGATCGTAACGGTCGGAACGGCTCCTGTTAGCGAGAAACCAACAGACGCTCCTGTAAATGAAGTTCCAAGCTTAAACGTCGAAGAAAAGGACGTTACCACAACAGTGGCCGAACCCTATCCAACCAAGGAAGTGGAAAGTGCAGACCTGCCATTGGGGCAAAGAGAAGTTAGTCAAGCAGGTCAAGAGGGTATCCGTACGATTGTGACTCGTCAGTATTTAGTAGATGGAAAAGTCGAAAATACAGAGGAAATCTCTAACACTATCACAAAAGAAGCAGTTCCTCAGATTATCAAAGTCGGTACAAAACCAATTTCTACAAATGCGGATCACGCTCCTGTGGAACCAGAAAAAGGAACCCTCGACCTTGAACCCTTACACCAATTAGTGGAAGAGGCCGATAGCATCCAGAAAACGCATCAGTATTTCAATGATACCACTGCAGATCAGGAGTCTTATAAACAGGCAGTTGCCAATGCTCAAGCTTTATTTGAGGTATCTCACGCTAGTCAAGAACAAGTTGATTCCTTGAAAAATGCCCTTGAAACTGCTAAGAATAATCTAGACGGCCAACCTGTTGATAAGAAAACTCTTGGAGTTGAATTTGACATGAAGGATGTGACTCAGTCTACAGTTGCTTACCAGTATGCTGATGAACAAGCCAAACTCCGCTATCGTCGTGCCTTAGATCAGGCCAAGCTCGTTTTGGACAATCCTTTCGCCAATCAAGCCTTGGTCGATCAAGTTCGGACGGATCTCGAGGCAGCTCGTCAAGCTCTGGATGGTGTCAAAAGAAAACCAACCCTCTCTCTAGTCAGTGTCGAGAAGGAAGAAGATCAACGCCAAGTTTCTCTTAGCTATCATTTGACGGATGCTACAGCTAGCTATCAATCAGCCAAAGTGCAGCTATACAAGGGCGAAACGCTGATCAAGGAAGTCGACCTTGTGGACCTCGCTCAAAAATTGACACTTGATGACTTGGACTACTATACTCCTTATACCCTCAAAACCGTCATGAAATATGACCTGGGTCAAGGGGAACAAACTAGTATAGAGGATCAACGTCCAGTTCAGCTAGATTATAAGAAGGTTGAAATCAAAGACATCGACCGCATCGAGCTGTACGGTAAAGATGGCAGTCACTACCGACGTTACCTATCTCTGTCGGAAGTGCCGTCTGATTTGGACAACTACTATGTTCGCATTCAGTCAGACAAGTTCAAGGATATGCTCTTACCAGTTTCTAAGATTACAGATAAGGGCAATGCCTACTCCGTAACAGTATCAGCTAATCAGCTTGTCGAGGGAGAAGGGGACCATTATCGTCCAGATTACTCTTTTGAACTGCCGAAAACGCCTCTTAGCCAAGAAGGTGTCTATACGTCCTTCAAAGCGCTCATAGAGGCCATGAAGTCAAACCCGACTGGAAACTTCAAACTAGGAGCGGATGTTTCAGCAGATGAGATTCAGTTGGAACAGTCTGTGACAAGCTATGTTCCAGAAGAATTTTCAGGTAGTCTAACTAGCCGAGTGGATGGCAAAGATTATACCATCTACAACTTGGCAAAACCACTTTTTGCAACCTTGAAAAATGCCACTATCCAGCAACTGACCTTGAAATCGGCTGCAGTTACAGGCAAGGATTCTATAGGGACCTTGGCTAGCAATGCTCAAAATGCAACGATTACGGATGTTTCTGTAAGTGGTAGTCTATCTGGAAACAAGCATATCGGTGGGCTCGTAGGAGTTGCCCAAAACACAAAACTAACCAATGTTGCCTTTAAAGGGTCCATCACCAGCACCCAAGATGGGGGGCAGGAGTACAATGTTGGTGGCTTGGTTGGTAATTTCCACGGCAACCAATCACTGGCGCAGAAGAGTCAGGCAGATGTATCTATCCAAGTAACGGGTCGAAATGGAGACCAGCGTGTTGGAGGATTGATCGGTCGTTTGCAGAATGGAGCTAGATTAGAAACTTCTTATGTGTCTGGTTCTATCCAAAATGGAGGTCATTCTGGCCAAGTCGGTGGAGCGATCGGATCTACTTGGAACAATGGACAGGTCCGAAATGTCTTGACCAGTGTCAAGGTTCAAAATGGTCATGCGATGACAGGAGATCCCTATCCTGAGGCTTCTGTTCGGGACTCTTATGTTCTTGAAGGAACTACAGCAAATCGAAAAGATGAGCGTTTTGTCCGTTCTATTTCAGAAGCCGATGCGCAAGCCAAACGTCAGTCCTTTGGAATCACTTCAAACTTGACGGACCAGGAGCCATTGCAGCAAGCTTACCAGCATCAAACAGACTATAGTCGAGTGAGGGGAGCCCAAGAGTCCAGAAAGCAAGCCTACGAAAATGTAGAAAAACTATTACCATTCTACAACAAAGACTTCATCGTTCATACAGCCAACCAATTAGCTGAAGATGATAAACTCAACAAAGTAGCCCTGCTAGATGTGGTTCCGATGAAAGATGAGACACTGATAACAGATGTCAACAGCCATAAGGGTGAAATCAATAGACTGATGCTGCATTATGCAGATAAGACGATCGCTTATCTTGATCTGACCTACAAGGGTGATTTTGCCAATGGCCAGATTGCTGAATATAGCATCGCTGATAAGAATTTGCTCTATACGCCAGAAGTCTTCCTATCTGACTACCAGTCTATTAAAGAGAGTGTCTTGGATGAACTCAAATCTGTGACCTATGACTCGGCTGCAGTGCGTAAAGTATTAGGGATTGGTGAAACAGCTTCCTTAGATGATCTTTATCTGGAAAAAGCCTTTGAACAAATCAAAGCTGAACTAGGTCAGGAGCTCCTCAAGGTACTTTCAGTTGACAAGTCGATCAACACCCTAGGCCCTGCCGTAGCGGATGCGATTAGCCAAAAAATTCTGCAGAACAAAGAGGCCTTCATGCTTGGTCTGACCTATCTCAACCGATGGTACAATGTCAACTATGGAACGTTCAATACCAAAGATCTTAGTGCCTATAAGTTTGATTTCTTTGGCAATCAAGCAGCTTCGACACTGGATACTATCATCGCTCTCGGGAACTCTGGAATGGGCAATCTTCGAGCGCAAAACAACTTCAATGCTTACCGACAATCCCTAGCCAAGGAAAAAGGCAAAGGAGACCTCTTTGCTTACTTAGAAAGTCTGCGTGAACTCTTCTTGCCAAATAAAACCAACAGTGAGTGGTTCAAGGAAAATACTAAGGCTTATATCGTAGAAGCTCGTTCAAGTCTGCCAGAAATTCAGGCTAAGCAAGACAATGCAGATCGTAAGAGTAAGTATACAATCAAGGTCTACGACAGACTGACTCAGGGAGATTGGGGCTTCAAGCAAATGGTCCTCCAACTTCTGACCTTACCTGAAAGAGATGTCTATATCATCAGCAATATGTCGACTATTGCCTTTGGTAGCTTTGGAGGCTACAGGAAAGAAGGTGGTAGAGTTCTCTCAGGCGAGGAACTCCATCGACACGTTGAAAAACTTGTGGATCAATCAGCTGAATGGCAACGAAACCACTATGACATGTGGTACAACATTTTAAGTCCAAACAGGAAAGACACTCTATTCAGACGGGTGATCGTTACAGACGGTTTCTTTCTTTATAATGATAAAGGCCAGCAATATTGGGCTCCTCGTAATGATAAGACCTCTGTTGCTATGTATAATTTCTTTGGCCCTGCTGGCAAGTATCACGGAGACAATGGACTAGGAGCCTTTGCAAATGGTTATGAAGTCTTCTATGTCTATGACCAGATGCTGGGAGCTTCTGGAACCATGGTCTATACCCATGAAATGACCCACAACTCGGATGGTTCTATCTATTTTGAAGGACATGGTCGTCGTGAGGGTGAAGGGCCTGAGAGTTTTGCTACAGGGATGTTAGAGTCTGTAACCAATGTTAGCGAAAAAGGTCTCGTACTTAATAGCTTCTATCAAGGAGATAAAGATTCGACCACACGTTACCATACCTATGATCCTGTTGCTCGATTCTCCTCAGCAGATGCTCTTCGCGACTACATGCATGGAGTTTTTGACGTACTGAACCTTCTGGATTATGTAGAAGGGGATATTGTTACTGGAGTTCTAACTGATCAACAGAAAATGAAATGGTACCGTAAGGCTGAAAATTATAACTTTGAAAAAACTTCTTATGGTAAACAAGCTCACGCTGATGATCGAATTGTCCCTATAACTGCCGAAGAAGCAGCCAAACTAAAATCTGTTGATGATTTGGTTGATCATAATATCATTGGTCGTCGCGATGGTTGGGATAGAGCTAACTTTGGACGAAATGGCTACTATGTCATCAATATGTTTGCTTCCTTCTATGCAGCTCTGGACAATCCAACTGGTGCACCTGGGGGACTTATGTTCCGCCGTAGAGCTTATGAATTGCTCGGAGACAAGGGTTACCAACAAGGATTTGTCCCATATGTATCTGGCCAATACGCTGGCCAAGCGCTTAAAGAAGGTCATAAGACCTACTCAATCTGGAACAGAGGAGATGTCGGAGTAGTTGGAGATGATTTGGTTTTCAAAAATCTCTATGGTAGCCAGTATGAATCATGGAAGGATTTGAAGAAAGCCATGTTGAATGAGCGATACAACAAGGCTCAAAACTTCCTTCGCCCTATCACTATCGAGTTTGAAGCAGGAAAACTAGATAGCAAACGACAAATTACGATTTCTTCTTATGAGGAATTACAAGATTATATGTACTTAGCAGTACTAGCGGATGCCTCAGCTAAGAACATTGATCGTGCCTTATCAGACAGCTCTAAGAGCAGTGTCGCCCAACTCAAGTATCGTATTTTCAACGCTTATCTACGTGCCACAGACGACTTCAGACAGTCCATCTTTGAAAGATAGACACGAAAAAAGAAGATCCAAGTGATCTTCTTTTTTAGGTGAATGGCTTGCTTAGTACAAAAACGAATGAATTTACAAATAAATTGATACAGGACATATTTCTTACTCTAAATATCTGGAGAGAAATTGGAAAACATTCATCATCTAGTATACTCGTTTCGAAATTTCTTTTGTTTTTCATGAAAATATGATAAAATGATAGTTGTAAAATTTTTTTAAGGAGATTCGGATGAAAACAAAAGCACTTGCTCGCGTAAATGCGATTTTTGGTCTTATTTCAGGTATCGTCTTGCTGTTGGCACCTCTTGTTATGTTTATGATAGCTGTCGGGGCTGCTGCAGCGACGGAGGACTCTGATGCAACAGTTGGTATATTGACGATTTTTTCAATCATTTTGGCATTGGTAAAAATTGCTGTCTTGGTTTTAGGAATTGTGTCTATTGTCTATTACAAGGACGATGAGCGTGTGACCCCTGCACCGTCTGTTTTGTTTATCGTGGGTGGTTCTGTTGGATTGATCCCATTCTTGGGCTGGGTAGGAGGAATTCTGACAATCATTGGTGGATCCCTCTATTTTGGACTTTTGAAAAAGTTCGAGATTCAAGAATAATGACTTTTTGTTAGGAATATTTTCAAATAAGAGAAGGCGCTTAGCCTTCTTTTTTTGTCATCAACGACGGATAAATTTTACAAGATAAATAAGCTTTGACATTCGTGAAATCTAAAGCATTTATTGGAGACAAGGAAGTATTTTTATAGTATAATGGTGGATGTGAAATACCTATATCAAAATATAATGCTAGTTATTTTCTTGATAGAAGGTAAAAGTTGAGAGGATTTAGAATGAAAAAGTTTTTTGGAGAGAAGCAGCATCGTTTCTCCTTACGAAAATTAGCAATTGGACTTGTGTCAGCTTCGATTTCAAGCCTATTTTTTGTGTCCATTGCGAGCAGTGGGACCGTATTTGCTCAAGAAAATGCAGCTGTTCACTACAAATATGTGACGGATACGGAGCTGAGTGGGCAAGAAAAGGACTTGATTGTCAAGGACATTCCTAAAATTGCGGAAGATAGTGAGAGCACCTATTATCTAGTCTACCGTATGGATGAGAAAGCCCAGCTGGGTCAGTTGCCCAATACAGGTGGGCAGAATAGCCTTACTAGTGTTTTAACTGGTGGAGCCTTGGCTTCGATTGGCCTCCTTATTTTTGTCGTATCGAAAAAGAAAGGCAAAAAGAAAGCCCTCTTGAATGTGATTTTGGTAACGGGGATGAGCAGTGGTTTGGCTTCTTCAGTTCAGGCTATCGAAAATCAACTTTTACTCCAGTATAATCAGGAATACCAATTATCCCAAGGAGATAGTCTGCCCTTGCCACGTGCCTTATCGGGTTATACTTACCTAGGTTATATTAAGCAAGACAAAGAGATTAATCAGAAAGAAACTCCTACTAGGGATCAGAAACTTGACTATACAGTTCACCCTCATTTCCAGACCAATGAGGGTGAACAAAGGGCAGGAGATGAGCAGAAAGCTACCTCTCCTACACTCCCTGCTGAAAACCCGATTCCTTCTCAAGATTTATCTAATAAAAAGCCGTCTGGTATTGCTAGTGTAGATCCTCAAGACGAAGTCTTGGCTGGTCGCGTGAATAAACCAGAGCTCCTATACAAAGACCAAGAGATCGAAACCAAATTAGACTTTTCAGAAGTAGTTCAAGAAAATCCAGAACTAACTGAGGGAACCATCCATGTCAAACAAGAAGGTCGTGCTGGGAAGAAGATTGAACTTGTTCGCATTTTCACGGTTGAAAACCAAGAAATTTCTAGGGAAGTTCTCTCAACTAAAGTAGAAGAAGCTTTGCCACGTATAGTAGAGAAAGGGACTAAGAAGGCAGTAGCTGCAAGTGAAGCACCTCAGTCTGCAAGAAAAGGAGAGCCTGAGACTCAGGCTCCATTACCAGAATATACAGGCGAGCAAGCGGGAGCGGTTGTAGCCCCAGAGACAGCTGAAAAACCAGAATATACAGGCACCCAAGCTGGAGCAGTTGTTGAACCCGAACAAGTCGCTCCGCTACCTGAGTATCAGGGAACCCAAGCTGGTGCTATCGTCGAGCCAGAACAAGTTGAGCCAGAGGTTGGGGGTGTCCAGTCTGGGGCTTTGGTGGAACCAGAAACGACTGACAAACCAGCCTATACAGGCGAGCAGTCTGGAGCAATCGTAGAGCCTGAAAAGGTGCCACCAACACCAGAATATACAGGCACTCAAGCAGGAGCGATTGTAGCTCCTGAAACAGCTGAAAAACCAGAGTATACAGGCACTCAATCAGGTGCGATTGTGGAACCAGAGACCCAGTCTTCCCTACCAGAATATACAGGTGAGCAAGCAGGAGCCATCGTTGAACCGGAACAAGTCGCTCCTCTTCCAGAATATACTGGCAATACCGAGCAAGTAAAACCGGAAGCTCCGACAGAAAAACCAAAAGAAAAAGATCCAGAAAAAACACTTGAATTAAGAAACGTTTCGGATCTGGAGTTGTATAGTCAGACCAATGGTACTTACAAACAACACGTTTCTTTAGACGGTGTCCCAAGTAATCCAGACACTTACTTTGTTAAGGTTAAATCCTCGTCGTTTAAAGATGTCTATCTACCAGTCGCTTCAATAACGGCTGAAACGAAAGATGGTCAGCCAGTTTATAAAATCACAGCCAAGGATGAGAAACTCCAGCAAGAGCTAGAAAATAAATATGTTGATAATTTCACCTTCTACCTAGCTAAGAAGGCAACAGAGGAAACGACAACCTTTACTTCCTTTAGCAACCTGGTCAAAGCTATCAACCAGAATCTCTCTGGAACCTATCATTTAGCAGCTAGTTTGAATGCCAACGAAGTGGAGTTAGAGCCTGAAGCTAAATCCTACATCAAGGGCGCCTTTACTGGTCAGTTGATCGGTGAAAAAGATGGCAAGCAGTATGCTATTTACAACTTGAAAAAGCCTCTTTTTGAAACCTTGAGCGGCGCTAGAGTAGAAAAATTGAGTCTGAAAAATGTCTCCATTTCAGGGAAAGATGATATCGGTGCATTGTCCTATGAAGCTCAGAATGGCACAAAGATTCAGCAAGTTCACGTTGATGGTGTTCTCGCCGGTGAACGTGGTATCGGTGGTTTGCTGGCAAAGGCTGAGCAATCAAGCATCACAGAGAGCAGTTTCAAGGGAAGAATTATCAACACGTATGAGACGACTGCTGCCTATAATATCGGTGGTCTGGTCGGTCATTTGACAGGTGACAAGGCTTTACTTACTAAGTCAAAAGCGACAGTAGCCATTTCATCCAACACAAATAGTTCAGATCAGACAGTGGGTGGTCTTGCAGGTCTAGTAGATCAGGATGCACAAATCCAAGATAGCTATGCTGAAGGCGATATTAACAATGCCAAGCACTTTGGTAGAGTCGCGGGAGTAGCAGGCTATTTGTGGGATCGAAAAACTAATGAGGAACAGCATGCTGGAAGATTGACCAATGTTCTCAGTGATGTCAATGTAACCAACGGAAATGCCATTACCGGTTATCACTATAATGGAATGAAGGTGAAGGACACATTCAGCAGCAAGGCAAACAGAGTCTACAATGTCACCTTAGTCAAGGATGAGGTCGTCAGCAAGGAATCCTTTGAAGAAAGAGGAACAATGCTAGATGCTTCCCAGATTGAAAGCAAGAAAGCAGCCATCAATCCTCTCACTCTACCAACAGTGGAACCCCTCTCAACAAGTGGCAAGAAAGACAGTGATTTTTCTAAGGTAGCCCATTATCAAGCTAAGCGCGCCTTGGCTTATAAGAACATTGAAAAATTGCTACCTTTCTACAACAAGGCAACCATCGTCAAATACGGAAATCTGGTCAATGAGAACAGTCTGTTATATCAAAAAGAACTCTTGTCAGCAGTTATGATGAAGGATAACCAAGTCATCACAGACATTGTTTCCAACAAAGAGACTGCAAACAAACTCTTGCTTCACTACAAGGACCATTCTTCTGAGAAGCTTAATCTCAAGTACCAGGATGATTTCGCCAAATTAGCAGAATATAGTCTAGGCGATACTGGACTTCTCTATACGCCAAACCAATTCCTGTATGACCAATCTTCCATCATCAAGCAAGTCTTACCTGACTTACAAAAGATTGACTATCATTCAGAAGCCATCAGAAAGACACTCGGTATTTCTCCAAAAGTCGAGCAGACTGAGCTCTATCTAGAAGACCAGTTCGCCAAAACAAAACAACATTTGGAAGACAGTTTGAAAAAACTCTTGTCAGCTGATGCTGGACTTGCCGGTGCTAACCCAGTCACCAAGGGTTATCTTGTAGATAAAATCAAGCGCAACAAAGAAGCCTTGCTACTTGGCTTGACCTATCTGGAACGGTGGTATAACTTTAGCTATGGTCAGGTGAATATCAAAGACCTAGTTCTGTACCATCTGGACTTCTTTGGTAAGGGAAATGCTTCGCCACTAGATACTCTGATTGAGTTAGGTAAATCTGGCTTTAACAATCTTCTTGCTAAGAATAATGTCGATACTTATTCTATTAGTTTAGCCAGCCATCATGGAACGACAGATTTGTTTAGCACGCTAGAAAATTACCGAAAAGTCTTTCTACCAACCACAAGCAACAATGACTGGTTTAAATCAGAGACTAATGCTTACATCGTTGAAGAAAAATCCACTATCGAAGAGGTGAAAGCGAAGCAAGGACAAGCTGGCACTAAGTATTCTATCGGTGTTTATGATCGCATCACGAGTGCCACTTGGAAATACCGCAATATGGTCTTGCCTCTCCTAACCTTGCCAGAGAAATCAGTATTTGTCATCTCGACCATGTCTAGTCTAGGATTTGGAGCCTATGATCGCTACCGCAATAGTGACCATAAAGCGGGCAAGGCTCTCAATGACTTTGTTGAAGAAAATGCGCGTGAAACAGCCAAACGTCAGCGAGATCACTACGATTATTGGTATCGTATTTTAGATAATGAGGGACGTGAAAAACTCTATCGTACGATTCTCCTTTATGATGCCTATAAGTTTGGGGATGACACAACATCTGGAAAAGCTACAGTGGAGGCTAAGTTTGATAGCTCCAATCCAGCCATGAAAAACTTCTTTGGCCCAGTTGGCAATAAGGTAGTACACAATCAGCATGGAGCCTACGCAACAGGTGATGGAGTCTATTATATGTCTTACCGTATGCTGGACAAGGATGGAGCCATTACTTATACCCATGAAATGACCCATGATTCAGATCAGGATATTTACCTTGGCGGCTATGGTCGAAGAAGTGGCTTGGGCCCAGAGTTCTTCGCAAAAGGCTTATTGCAAGCCCCTGACCAACCAAGTGACGCAACCATTACCATCAATTCTATCTTGAGACACTCAAAATCAGATAGTACAGAGGGCTCCCGTCTGCAAGTCTTAGATCCGACAGAGAGATTCCAAAACGCAGCAGATCTTCAGAACTATGTCCATAACATGTTTGACCTTATCTACATGCTGGAATACCTCGAAGGGCAATCAATCGTTAACAAACTAAATGTTTACCAGAAAATGGCGGCTCTCAGAAAAATTGAGAACAAGTATGTGAAAGATCCAGTAGATGGCAATGAGGTATACGCTACTAACGTAGTCAAAGAATTGACAGAAGAAGAGGCAAAGAAACTAACCAACTTTGAAAGTTTGATTGACCACAATATCTTATCAGCTCGTGAGTATCAGTCTGGCGACTATGAGCGAAATGGCTACTATACGATTAAACTCTTTGCCCCAATCTTTTCAGCTCTCAGCAGTGAGAAAGGCACGCCAGGGGACCTTATGGGACGTCGGATCGCTTACGAACTTTTGGCTGCCAAAGGCTTTAAGGATGGAATGGTACCTTATATCTCAAACCAATACGAAGAAGTTGCCAAACAAAAAGGTAAAACTATCAATCTCTATGGTAAAGAACGCGGATTGGTGACAGATGATCTTGTTTTGGACAAGGTATTTGAAGGCAAGTATGCATCTTGGGCGGATTTCAAGAAAGCCATGTACCAAGAACGTGTGGATCAGTTTAAAAACTTGAAACAAGTGACCTTTAAAGTTCCGACAAAACCATGGCCAAACTATACGACAGAGACCATCAATCAAGTGACTGAATTGCAAGCCCTCATGGACCAAGCTGTGCTACAGGATGCAGTGGCTCCTCGTTGGAGTGACTATAAGCCAGAGATTGACAGTGCCGTTCATAAGTTGAAGAGAGCAATCTTTAAGGCTTATCTTGACCAAACAAACGACTTCAGAACCTCTATTTTTAAGAAATAAGGGTTAGAAAATGAAAAGGGAGGATCGACAGATCTTCTCTTTTTATGTTCAGATGTCTGAAAGCAGGTAGGCGATTTGTTTGTGACGGAGAAGGTCTTTTGTTTCTGGAGCAAATATGGTAGAATGATAGCTACGATAGAAGGAGGTTTTTATGGAGAGAGATAGATTGGTTCGACTCAATTGGAGACTGGGCATGGTGGCAGGAGTGACCTTACTTTTGGGACCTGTCCTACGATTTTTGCTATCCTATACTGGGGCCATCATCTATAAAGATCCTTCAAAAATGCTGGTTATCACGGTTGCCTTTTCCCTGCTCCTGACATTTTTTAAGATTTTGATGATTGCATTAGGAACCTTTATGCTAATCTATTTCGAAGAGGATCAACAACTTCGAATGCTGCCATCTGTTTTATTTATCATTGGTGGCGTGCTGGGATTTCTTTCAGCGACTGAGTGGATAGGAGGATTTCTAATCATTAAAGGCGCTGTTTCTTTTTCTAAATTTTTGAAAGAGGTCCGTGGCCTTGTCTGATAGTCTAGTGAAACAATCCGTTGGAGGGTTGTTTTTTTATTTAAAGAATTATCTGGCGAAAGAATATGTTAGCAAAATGCTCTTTTTCAAAGAAACATGATGTAATACAACTTGAAAAAATAAAAGGAGAATATTATGAAATAATCTTTCATTACATCGTATTTAACATTCTATTTAAAAGCTTCCATTACTTTAGAGGGAGTCTTTATAAAAACTTCTAACCCTAATACTATTTTAAAAGTTATCCCACTGGGTTCTCAAAATAAAACAATTCCTGTTGATCAAGTTGCAAGTGTAGATAGTTCATTTCGTCTTGATTTCAAATCATTTGCTTGGGGTATCATTTTCGCTCTTATTGGCCTTTCAATGATGCAAAATTCATTTATCGGAGGATTGATATTAGCGGCTTATGATGTATTAACAGTGCTAAGCGCTTTTCAGACTCTACTAGTTTTGCATCTTACTTCTGGTGGAACACATGTTGTCAGTGTGGTAGTATTTGAAAAAGCTAATCTTGAAAATTGCAAAGAAACAATTGAAGGTCTAATTCATAATCGTTACAATGATACTAATGTAACTAAGAATACTGATCGTATAATTGATGCTTTAAATAACAAATAATTGCAATCGTTTCTTGATTGAATATCGCGAAATAATAATAACTAGATGAGAGGACACTGTTCTCTCTTTTTAGTTGATTTTAACTAGCTTTTTTATGAAAAATTGTGTAAAATAGAATAGATAAACGAGGGAAACCTCGAAAAATAAAAGGAGAATCCATCTAATGGTAAAATTGGTTTTTGCTCGCCACGGTGAGTCTGAATGGAACAAAGCTAACCTTTTCACTGGTTGGGCTGATGTTGATTTGTCTGAAAAAGGAACACAACAAGCGATTGACGCTGGTAAATTGATCAAAGAAGCTGGTATCGAATTTGACCAAGCTTACACTTCAGTATTGAAACGTGCAATCAAAACAACAAACTTGGCTCTTGAAGCTTCTGACCAATTGTGGGTTCCAGTTGAAAAATCATGGCGCTTGAACGAACGTCACTACGGTGGTTTGACTGGTAAAAACAAAGCTGAAGCTGCGGAACAATTTGGTGATGAGCAAGTTCACATCTGGCGTCGTTCATACGATGTATTGCCTCCAAACATGGATCGTGATGATGAGCATTCAGCACACACTGACCGTCGTTACGCTTCACTTGACGACTCAGTTATCCCAGATGCTGAAAACTTGAAAGTGACTTTGGAACGTGCCCTTCCATTCTGGGAAGACAAAATCGCTCCAGCACTTAAAGATGGTAAAAACGTATTCGTAGGAGCTCACGGTAACTCAATCCGTGCCCTTGTAAAACACATCAAACGCTTGTCAGATGATGAAATCATGGACGTGGAAATCCCTAACTTCCCACCATTGGTATTCGAATTTGACGAAAAATTGAATGTAGTTTCTGAATACTACCTTGGAAAATAATTTATAAACAGAAAGCCTAGGATTCCTAGGCTTTTTTGTGTTTGCTTCTAGTTACCAACCAGTTGAAAAAGCCTTATAATGATAGTAAAGAGTGACTTAATTGTAAGAAAAGTAGATATGCTCGAAGCCCTGAAATCAGTAGAGTAATTCACGGGTTTAAACAGTAAATCAGTTGACAAAGTCCCTGCTTCTTGGTAGAATAAGAACTGTCGTAAAGACAAATAACTTCTTCTTGGTTACAGGCATGCCAACCTGTCACTCGGATGAAGCCAAATAAAAAGGAGAAACATCATGGCAATCTCAAAAGAGAAAAAAAATGAAATCATCGCACAATATGCACGTCACGAAGGTGATACAGGTTCAGTAGAGGTTCAAGTTGCTGTCCTTACTTGGGAAATCAACCACCTTAACGAACACATCAAACAACACAAAAAAGACCACGCTACTTACCGTGGATTGATGAAGAAAATCGGTCGCCGTCGTAACTTGCTTGCATACTTGCGTAAAAACGACGTTAACCGTTACCGTGAGTTAATCAACTCTCTTGGACTTCGTCGCTAATCTTGCGTCTAAAACGTTTCTATACTTCGTTGGCTTCAGCTCGATGTACCATTAGTACAATCTTCGCCTCGTCGCCTAGTCTATAAACGTTTTATCCAGCAAGACTTGAGCTCTCTGATATTCAGAGAGCTTTTTTACTTTTGTCATCCTACCTCGATATACTCAAGTATAATCTTCGGTTACGGTTCCTAGCACTGTAAGGTAAAATAAACCAGATCATCTCCCTTCGGGGAGATTTTTTGTTTCACTAACATTTTTGTACAATCTTCGGCTTGCGCCTAGTCTACAAACGTTTTATCCAGCAAGAATTATGATGCTAAGGGCGCCAAAAATCCGTATGAAAATAGGGAAAGGACACAGTGTTCGATGAACACAAGGAGTTTTATCTTTTTCACTAGGATTTTAGCCCGAGCTCAAATCAGCTCTCTGACTTCAGCGAGCTTTTTTATTGAGGTTTTATCGGTCACAATTTTGGAGACTACAAAAACCTGCTCAACCTGAGCAGACAAGCAAGGGTTGTTTTATCGGTCACAATTTTGGAGACTACAAAAACTCATCTAAGCTGATCAGTCTCTTGCTACTTGTTTTATCGGTCACAATTTTGGAGACTACAAAAACATCCGTCTTTCGACAGTTCTGACAGTTATAGTTTTATCGGTCACAATTTTGGAGACTACAAAAACCTGATACATAAAAAGCGATTCATTCTCTGAGTTTTATCGGTCACAATTTTGGAGACTACAAAAACTAATGCGAAATAGCTGTGCACCAAGGACAGGTTTTATCGGTCACAATTTTGGAGACTACAAAAACCAAGATTTTGACGAACTAAGTCCTTTCCTGGTTTTATCGGTCACAATTTTGGAGACTACAAAAACCTGCTCAACCTGAGCAGACAAGCAAGGGTTGTTTTATCGGTCACAATTTTGGAGACTACAAAAACTCAAAATCGCTTAGTTTTTACCCCCTTTTTGTTTTATCGGTCACAATTTTGGAGACTACAAAAACTCATCTAAGCTGATCAGTCTCTTGCTACTTGTTTTATCGGTCACAATTTTGGAGACTACAAAAACCTCAAATGGTATCAGCTAATGACACCATGATGGTGCGCAGTTACTCGGCTTTTCAAGCCGAGTAACTGTCTGCAAGCCCCCTCGGAGAGCCCACACTTTACGAAGTAAAGTATAGTATGTTATACTTTACATGGAAGTAGTCACCGAATTCCAGTTAGAAATTACTTTGTAACTACGTTTTGAGGAGGAGTAAAATGCTTTCCTACGTTCGACATTACCCACTAGCGATAGCTAAATTAATGTGTCTGTGCTCTCCTAAAATCTGCTGATTTATTACTAACTAATACAGGAGGTTTTTATGGGACAGACAATCATATCTGCTATTGGTGTTTATATTTCCACCAGTATCGATTATTTAATTATTTTAATTATTTTATTTGCACAGCTATCACAGAATAAACAGAAATGGCATATTTATGCGGGGCAATATCTAGGAACAGGCTTACTTGTAGGGGCGAGTTTAGTTGCTGCTTATGTCGTTAATTTCGTGCCTGAAGAATGGATGGTTGGATTGCTTGGTTTAATCCCTATCTATTTAGGGATTCGCTTTGCAATTGTTGGAGAAGGTGAGGAAGAAGAGGAAGAAATTATTGAAAGATTAGAACAAAGCAAGGCAAATCAACTGTTTTGGACAGTTACATTGCTGACAATTGCGTCTGGCGGAGATAATTTAGGTATCTATATACCTTATTTTGCTTCGTTAGATTGGTCACAGACCCTCGTGGCGTTGCTTGTGTTTGTAATCGGCATAATTATCTTTTGCGAGATTAGTCGGATGTTATCCTCTATTCCGTTAATATTCGAGACAATTGAAAAATACGAGCGAATCATTGTGCCCATAGTATTCATTCTACTTGGACTATACATCATGTATGAAAATGGCACGATAGAGACTTTTCTGATCGTGTAGATTTTTTTGTTTCACTAGGATTATAGCCCGAGCTCAAATCAGCTCTCTGACTTCAGAGGGCTTTTTCTATATATGTCTCTATCCTTGTCCATCTAATAGAAATATGGTATACTTTTTATGAGAATTTTCTAAATTTTTAAGATTCTATCAAAGGAGGTTTGCATGCTTTCCAAATTTTCTGGAAGCCGACGGGACCTGCAATTTGTGTTGTTTTTAGGTATTTTGTTAGCTGTTTTAGGGATTTCCCTCTTTCTAGCTGTTTCTATGGGGTCCGTTGCGATTGATCTAGGAGATACCTATCGAATCATTTTGAGCAGGTTAGGATTTCCTCTTGAGATAGGAGAGGTTTCCAAGTCTACTCTTGCCATTGTATGGAATATGAGGTTCCCCCGAGTATTGTTAGGCTTGATAGTAGGGGCAGGTCTTTCTATGTGTGGTAGCGTGATGCAGTCCACAGTGAACAACCCCATTGCAGAGCCCTATGTCTTAGGTATCTCTGCGGGTGCAACTCTAGGGGCAACTTTGAGCATCATTCTCGGTTTAAAAGTGATGATTAGCCTTGGCGCTTTTCTTGGAGCTATTTTGGCAACCATTGCTGTCCTCATCATTGCCTCTATGCAGGGCAGGATGACGACTTCTAGTCTCATTTTATCAGGAACTGTGGTCAATGCTCTCTTTCTGGCATTTTCCAATTTTATTATCTCAGTCGGCGCTAATGCTGACAGTGTGATGACCATTAAGTTTTGGACCATGGGTTCGCTTGCCGGAACTAACTGGTCTGACTTAGTCTTGCCAACTATAGTAGTAGGATTGGCCTTTCTATTTTTCTCTACTCAGTATCGTGTTTTTAATGCGATGATGATGGGAGATGAGGCTGCTTTAACGTTGGGGATTCCCTTACGCTTTTATTGGTATCTTTATGTGACCATGGTGGCTGTGCTGACAGCAGTCTTAGTGGCAACTTGTGGGATTATTGGATTTGTTGGTCTGATTACTCCCCACTTAGCTCGAGGGTTAGTAGGAACGAATTACAGGAGACTTTTTCCCGTTGCGACCTTACTGGGTGCCCTCTTTGTTATTTGGGCAGATGTACTCTCTCGTGTCATCATTCCCAATGCTGAGCTGCCGATTGGTATTTTCACAGCCTTAGTAGGTGCTCCCTTCTTTATCTACATTGTTGGAGGTAGGCGAAGGGAGGTGAGGGCCTGATATGGACTTGATTTGTCAGGATGTCCACTTTGGACTAGGAGAGAAAAAAATCCTCAAAGGAGTTTCTCTTAAGGTTGAGGGGCATCAATTTCACACGATACTAGGACCAAATGGAAGTGGGAAAACCAGCTTGCTTAAACTCCTCTATCGTCAGGAAAGGGCGGACAAAGGCTTGATAAGCCTAGATGGAAAGTCTCTGGAGCATTGGTCACTCAAAGAAACAGCCAAGCAAATGGCGGTCGTCACCCAGTTTAATCAATTGCAATTTGATTGTACAGTTGAGGAAATCGTCTTGCTGGGAAGAACTCCCCACCTCTCTTTTTTACAGAAGGAAAAGGAAAGAGATTATGCCCTCGTTCAAGATGCTCTCGTCAAGGTGGATATGCTTGAGAAGAAAACTCGTCTCTATTCGTCTCTGTCAGGGGGGGAGAAACAACGAGTCTTATTAGCCCGCGCCTTGGCGCAAGAACCGACTCTCTTGCTCCTGGACGAACCAACCAATCACCTGGATATCAAGTATCAGCTAGACTTGTTGGCCATTGTGAAGAATCTCAAGGTCAATGTTCTAGCTGTCCTACATGATATTCAACTTGCTTGTCGCTATTCGGATTATCTCTATCTGATGAAAGAGGGGGAAATCCTTTACCAAGGGACTCCAAAGGAGACCATCACCCCAGAGTCATTGCAAACTGTATACGGAGTTCAAAGTCAGGTTACTTGGACTGAGGATCAGCAAGCCATGATTCACTATTTATAAGAATGAAAAGGAAAACAAAATGAAAAAAACACTAAGCATTTTACTCGTAACAGTAGCTACCCTAACCATGGCAGCTTGTGGTAACACTACTACAGAAAAAGCTACCACACAGTCTAGCACAGAAACAAGTCAAAAGGCCAGCACAGAGACGACTTATCCGTTAACGGTCAAGACCTATGACGCTAAGGGAAATGAAGTTGAACAAGTTTTTGACAAGGCACCTGAAAAAGTTATCACCAACAATCTTTCAACCACTGAAATCTTGTTGGAGTTAGGCTTGAAGGATAAAATTGCTGGCATGCTCAACCCGGACAATGCTGTAACAGACAAATACAAGGACGCGATTGCGACGATTCCTCAAATTGGGGATAAAAAAACAGTCTCACAAGAGACAGTCCTTTCTTATGAGCCAGATGCGGTGATGGGTCGAAACATGATGTTTTCTGAAAAATCCTTGGGGACAGTTAGCACTTGGAATGAAAATAAAATCCCAGTCTATACACAAAAAGCTTCTCTCTCAACGATTCAGCAAGATTTGGGGAATATTGTAGAAGATGTCAAAAATCTTGGAATGATTTTCAATGTTCAGGACAAGGCTAATGAATACGCAGCCCAATTACAAGCTAAAATTGACGCTGTTAAGAAAGCAAATCCAACAAGCCAAGGTGAAAAGAAAAAGGCTTTGATTATGGTTGCTTATAATGATGAAACCTTTGGTGCCTACAAGTCTGCTTTGCAAGAAAGCTTGTTGAATCAACTTGGTTATACAAACGTTGCAACGGGAACATCAGGCTTAACCTTGGAAAATCTCGTGTCAATGGATCCGGAGTTGATTATCTATGTAACTAGTGACCGCAACAAAAAATTGGATGCCAACGCAGTAGAGTTGATGAAGGCAAATGAAGTTTTGGAAAATGTTCCTGCAATTAAGAATCAAAAAATCATGACCATTTCTTACGATGAGTTGATGGACTATGGTCCAGCAGTGATTGATTCCCTTGAGAAAATCAATGACTTTATCAATAAATAATGAGTTTGATTGGGAGGGAATCCAAGTCAAGGTCAGCCTTCCTTCGGCCTATGATCCCAACCAAACCTATCCAGCGATTCTCTTGAATGATGGAAACTTGGATTTCCTCTCTTCCCTTTCAGAATCTGTGATTTTAGTGGGCTTGACCTCTAAAAATCGCCTAGATGAATACACTCCATGGAAGGCAGCTGCTCTGAGAGAGGGGACTCCAGATTTTGGCGGTCAGGCAAAGGTCTATCATGATCATTTATTTGGAGGTCTTTTAGACAGGTTGCAGTCGCTTTATCGCCTGGACAAAAATCGCCTTGCCTATGGAGGGTATTCACTAGGTGGTTTGGTGGCTGTATACAGTCTTTTCCATTTTGACAAGGTCTCCTGTATCTTCTCTATCTGCGGTTCCTTTTGGTATCCTGATTTTACGACTTATTGCAAAGATGAAAGGGTGAAAAACTTAGATTGTTTACTGTATTTACAGAATGGTCAAACAGAAGGAGCCCATCATACTAATCGCTTGGCTCAAGCACCAGTTTATGCTGAGCAGATCCATACCAGTCTTCAGAAACGTTATCCGACTGGTCAGTTTGTCTTTGATCCCTATGGGCATCATGAGCAAGTGGCTGAGCGCTTTCTAGCCTTTTCCAACTGGTTGGCCCAAAAATGGAAAATTGCATAAAAGAAATATCCCTTGGTAAAAGCCAAGGGATAATTGTATTTTTTAACCAAGAGACTCTCTCTTCTTATCTGGATTCCAGATAAAGCTTGCAATGAAGGTAAAGATAATCGTTAGGATACCAACAACCACAGCAAGGATGAGGGCAGGGATGCGGATAAACCACCAGAGTGGGTTTGGTTTTTTATCATTGTGCCATTGCTTGGTTTCTTCGTCTAAACGTTGGAATTCAGCTTGGATGCGGTCTGCAACCATTTCAATCCCTTCATCATTCATTTTCTTGATGTCTGAGATATCGATAGGGTTTCCAAAGTTCATATCGACACGTTCACGGCTAACCAAACCTTTCAAGGTCATGGGACCAGTATAGGTAACTGGCATGATACGGACCTTAGCCATCTTGGCAATCAGAGCAACTCCGCCTTTGACATCTGTCGAGTGGCGACTACCACTAGGAAACATGATAAGGGAACGGTCACTTTTTTTGAGGACATTGATAGGGTATTTGATAGCAGAGGCGCTAGGATTTTCCCGGTCGATAGGAAAGGCCCCACACATACGAATCCACCAGCCAAAGATGCGGTTGTTAAAAAGCTCTTTTTTAGCCATAAAGATGAATTGTTTTGGTTTGGTCGCAAAAGCCATGTAAACTGGATCCCACCAGGTACGATGAGGTGCGACCAGGATATAGTTTTCATCTTTACTAGGGATTTTATCAGTATTGTGGTAGTGGGCATTGCCGTTGATGGACCACAAGATCAGCATGACTAGTCCACGCAAATAAGTATAAAACATGAGAACTCCTTCGATTGTATTGCTTTTATTATTATACCTTATCGAAAGACTACTGGCAAACTTTTTCAGTTTTCAGTGGACAGTTTTTGGATAGGATTAGAATTCTGCTAGAAAAAATGATATGATAGAATTTATGGATAAAAATAAGATAATGGGATTAACCCAAAGAGAAGTCAAGGAAAGACAGGCTCAAGGTTTGGTCAATGACTTTACCGCATCAGCCAGTACCAGTACTTGGCAAATCATCAAACGAAATGTTTTTACACTTTTTAACGCGTTGAACTTTGCCATTGCCTTGGCGCTAGCTTTTGTGCAGGCTTGGAGCAATTTGGTCTTCTTTGCTGTTATCTGCTTTAACGCTTTTTCTGGAATTGTGACCGAACTACGGGCCAAACACATGGTGGACAAGCTCAACCTCATGACCAAGGAAAAGGTCAAAACCATTCGTGATGGTCAGGATATTGCCATCAATCCAGAAGAATTGGTGCTGGGTGATGTGATTCGTCTGTCGGCTGGGGAGCAGATTCCTAGTGATGCGCAGGTTTTAGAAGGCTTTGCGGAAGTCAATGAAGCCATGTTGACGGGTGAGAGTGATTTGGTGCAAAAAGAAGTTGACGCCTTGCTTTTGTCTGGAAGTTTCTTAGCCAGTGGATCAGTTTTGGCTCAAGTTCACCATGTCGGTGCAGAAAACTATGCTTCCAAACTCATGCTGGAAGCCAAGACTGTTAAACCCATTAACTCCCGTATCATGAAATCGCTGGACAAGCTAGCTGGTTTTACTGGGAAGATTATCATTCCCTTTGGTCTAGCTCTCCTCCTAGAAGCCTTGATTTTAAAGGGTTTGCCCCTCAAGTCATCTGTTGTAAATTCATCGACTGCCCTTTTGGGAATGTTGCCTAAGGGAATCGCCCTTTTGACCATTACTTCGCTCTTGACTGCGGTGATTAAGCTGGGCTTGAAAAAGGTCTTGGTGCAGGAGATGTACTCTGTCGAGACCTTGGCGCGCGTGGATATGCTCTGTCTGGACAAAACGGGCACCATCACCCAAGGAAAGATGCAGGTGGAGGCGGTTCTTCCTCTGACGGAAACTTATGGTGATGAGGCTATTACTAACATTCTGACCAGCTACATAGCTCATAGTGAGGATAAAAATCCAACAGCTCAGGCTATTCGCCAGCGTTTCCAAGGAAAGGTTGCTTACCCTATGATTTCGAATCTTCCTTTCTCAAGCGACCGTAAGTGGGGAGCTATGGAGTTAGAAGGTTTGGGGACGGTTTTTTTAGGGGCACCTGAGATGTTGTTGGACTCTGAAGTCCCTGAAGCCAGAGAGGCCTTGGAGAGAGGGTCACGTGTCTTAGTCTTGGCTCTCAGTCAGGAAAAACTAGACCATCACAAGCCCCAGAAACCATCTGATATTCAAGCCTTGGCACTGCTGGAGATCTTGGATCCGATTCGAGAAGGAGCGGCTGAGACCCTAGACTATCTTCGTTCCCAGGAAGTAGGCCTCAAGATTATCTCTGGTGATAATCCAGTCACGGTTTCCAGCATTGCCCAGAAGGCTGGTTTTGCAGACTATCACAGCTATGTAGATTGTTCAAAAATCACGGATGAGGAATTGATTGCCATGGCTGAAGAGACAGCTATTTTCGGACGTGTTTCCCCTCATCAAAAGAAACTCATCATCCAAACGCTGAAAAAAGCAGGGCATACAACGGCCATGACAGGGGACGGAGTCAATGATATTCTGGCTCTTCGTGAAGCAGATTGTTCGATTGTAATGGCGGAGGGAGATCCGGCGACTCGTCAGATTGCCAATCTGGTTCTTTTGAACTCAGACTTTAATGATGTTCCTGAGATTCTCTTTGAAGGTCGTCGTGTGGTCAATAACATCGCCCACATCGCACCGATTTTCTTGATAAAGACCATCTATTCCTTCTTGCTCGCAGTCATCTGTATCGCCAGTGCTCTTCTGGGACGGTCTGAATGGATCTTGATTTTCCCTTTCATTCCGATTCAGATTACCATGGTCGACCAGTTCGTGGAAGGTTTCCCACCATTCGTTCTGACTTTTGAGAGAAATATCAAACCTGTTGAACCAAACTTCCTCAGAAGATCCATGCTTCGTGCCCTACCAAGCGCTCTCATGGTCGTGTTCAGCGTTCTTTTTGTGAAAATATTTGGAGCGAGTCAAGGCTGGTCTGAGATAGAAATCTCAACTCTACTCTATTATCTCTTGGGGTCAATTGGTTTCTTATCCGTATTTAGAGCCTGCATGCCATTTACCCTCTGGCGTGTCCTCTTGATTGTCTGGTCAGTAGGAGGCTTCCTAGCCACAGCTCTTTTCCCAATGATCCAAAAGTTGCTTGAAATTTCAACCTTAACTGGACAAACATTGCCTGTCTATGGGGCCATGATGTTGGTCTTTACCGTGATTTTCATTCTAACTAGTCGTTACCAATCCAGAAAATAAAGAAAGACTGCAATCTGTGGATTGCGGTCTTTTTAGGTGCAAGATTGCTAGCTGATACTCAATGAAAATCAAAGAGCAAACTAGGAAACTAGCCGCAGGCTGTACTTGAGTACGGCAAGGCGACGTTGACGCGGTTTGAATTTGATTTTTGAAGAGTATGAAATGTGGTATAATAAGAGGTAACAGAGTTTTGGAAAGTGAGAGAAGATGATTTCAAAGAGATTAGAATTGGTGGCGTCCTTTGTGTCACAGGGGGCCGTTTTACTAGATGTGGGGAGTGACCATGCTTATCTGCCTATCGAGTTGGTCGAAAGAGGCCAAATTAAAAGTGCCATTGCAGGTGAGGTTGTGGAAGGCCCCTACCAGTCTGCGGTTAAAAATGTTGAGGCTCACGGCCTAAAGGAGAAAATCCAAGTTCGTTTAGCCAATGGCTTGGCAGCCTTTGAAGAGGAAGACCAAGTGTCGGTTATCACCATTGCTGGCATGGGTGGTCGTTTGATTGCTAGGATTTTAGAAGAGGGCTTGGACAAGTTAGCTAATGTAGAGCGTTTGATTCTCCAGCCAAATAATCGTGAAGACGACTTGCGCATCTGGCTACAAGACCACGGTTTTCAAATCGTAGCAGAAAGCATCCTAGAAGAAGCTGGCAAATTCTACGAGATTCTAGTTGTGGAAGTGGGACAAATGAAGCTATCAACCAGTGACCTTCGCTTTGGACCTTTCTTGTCCAAAGAGGTCAGTCCAGTATTTGTCCAAAAATGGCAAAAAGAAGCAGCTAAGTTAGAGGTTGCTCTTGACCAAATCCCAGAGAAAAATCGAGAAGAACGTCAAGTTCTAGCTCATAAAATTCAAGCCATCAAGGAGGTGCTCCATGCTAGCAAGTGAAGTGATTAACGCATATGAAGCCTTTTGCCCTCAGGAATTTTCCATGGAGGGAGACAGTCGTGGCCTGCAAATCGGAACTCTAGACAAGGATATCCAAAGGGTCATGGTTGCTCTCGATATTCGTGAAGAGACGGTGGCTGAATCTATTGAAAAGGGTGTGGACTTGATTATCGTCAAGCACGCGCCTATCTTTCGTCCTATCAAGGACTTGGTAGCCAGCCGTCCGCAAAACCAGATTTACATTGATTTGATTAAGCATGACATTGCAGTTTATGTTAGCCATACCAATATTGATATTGTTGAGAACGGCCTCAATGATTGGTTCTGCCAAATGCTAGGTATCGAGGAAACGACTTATCTGCAGGAAACGGGCCCTGAACGTGGAATTGGTCGTATTGGGAATATTCAGCCTCAGCCTTTTGGGGTATTGGCCCAGCATGTCAAGCAAGTCTTTGGTCTAGATAGCCTTCGAATGGTGCATTATCAAGAAAGTGATTTGCAGAAGCCTATTTCAAGAGTGGCCATCTGTGGCGGTAGTGGTCAATCTTTCTATAAGGATGCTTTAGCTAAGGGGGCAGATGTCTACATTACTGGTGACATCTACTACCACACTGCCCAGGATATGTTGTCTGATGGCTTGTTGGCCTTGGACCCAGGTCACTATATAGAAGTGCTTTTTGTGGAAAGAGTCGCAGCACTTCTTACTCAATGGAAGGAAGAGAAAGGCTGGGACATTGATATTTTACCTAGTCAAGCATCGACCAATCCTTTCCACCATATCTAGTTAGAAAGTGAAAACAATGAAAAAAGTTGCTATTATCGGAGCAGGAATTGTGGGAGCAACAGCAGCCTACTACCTCTCACAAGAAAGTGACCTAGAGGTGATTGTTTTTGACCATGGACAAGGTCAAGCTACCAAGGCCGCGGCGGGAATTATCAGTCCTTGGTTTTCCAAACGCCGTAATAAAGCTTGGTACAAGATGGCACGCTTGGGGGCTGACTTTTATGTGGATTTGTTGGCTGATTTAGAAAAGTCTGGCCAGGAAATTGACTTTTACCAATGTTCGGGAGTTTTTCTCTTGAAAAAGGATGAATCCAAGCTAGAAGAACTCTATCAACTAGCCATAGAGCGAAGAGAAGAGTCTCCCTTGATAGGCCAGTTAGCCATTTTAGACCAAGCGTCTGCAAATGAGTTTTTTCCTGGTCTGCAAGCATTTGACCGCCTGCTCTATGCTTCTGGTGGAGCGAGAGTAGATGGTCAACTCTTAGTGACTCGTTTGCTAGAAGCTAGTCAGGTCAAACTGGTCAAAGAAAAAGTAACTCTGACACCTTTAGCATCAGGTTACCAGATTGACGAAGAGGTATTTGATCAGGTTATTTTGGCGACGGGAGCTTGGTTGGGACATCTGTTAGAGCCTTTAGGTTATGAAGTAGATATTCGTCCCCAAAAAGGACAACTCCGAGATTATCAACTTACCCAAGACATGGAAGCTTACCCTGTTGTCATGCCAGAAGGGGAGTGGGATTTAATTCCTTTTGCAGGCGGGAAATTGTCCCTAGGAGCTACTCATGAAAATGACATGGGATTTGACTTGACAGTGGATGAAAGCTTGCTCCAACAAATGGAGGATGCGGCCTTGCCTCACTATCCAGCCTTGGCAGGAGCGAAATCATCGGGTGAGCGTGTGGGAATCCGTGCCTACACCAGTGATTTCTCACCTTTCTTTGGACAGGTGCCAGGCTTAGCAGGTGTCTATGCGGCTAGTGGACTAGGTTCATCAGGCCTCACAACGGGTCCTATCATCGGTTACCATTTAGCTCAACTGATTCAAGACAAGGAGTTGACCTTGGACCCTCTAAACTACCCAATTGAAAACTATGTCAAACGAGTAAAAAGAGAATAGAATTTTACTGAAATTTTAGCCTCCCCTCTAGGATGGCAAATGACATTCCCTATCAAAAATGGTAAAATAAGAAAAAATAATCCGAGAATCGAGGAAAGAAGATGCAAGAAAAGATTTTGGTGACGGGTGGAGCAGGTTTTATCGGAACCCACACAGTTATTGAGTTAATCCAAGCAGGTCATCAGGTTGTTGTGGTGGATAACCTTGTCAACAGCAATCGAAAAAGTTTAGAAGTTGTTGAAAGAATTACAGGAGTTGAAGTGCCTTTCTATGAGGCAGATATCCGTGATACAGATACTCTTCGTGACATTTTCAAACAAGAAGAACCAACAGGAGTCATTCACTTTGCTGGCTTGAAGGCTGTCGGTGAATCTACCCGTATTCCTCTTGCCTACTATGACAACAATATCGCTGGAACTGTTAGTCTTTTGAAGGTCATGGAAGAAAACAACTGTAAAAACATTATTTTCAGTTCTTCTGCGACAGTTTACGGAGATCCTCATACAGTGCCAATCTTGGAAGATTTCCCACTTTCAGTGACCAATCCATATGGCCGCACTAAGCTTATGCTTGAGGAAATTTTGACGGATATTTACAAAGCAGACTCGGAATGGAATGTGGTCTTGCTTCGTTACTTTAACCCAATCGGAGCGCATGAAAGTGGAGACTTGGGAGAAAATCCTAACGGAATTCCAAACAATCTCTTGCCTTATGTTTCACAAGTAGCAGTTGGCAAACTAGAGCAAGTGCAAGTATTTGGAGATGATTACGATACAGAAGATGGAACTGGTGTTCGTGACTATATCCATGTTGTAGACCTAGCCAAAGGTCACGTTGCAGCTTTGAAAAAACTTCAAAAAGGTTCAGGTCTAAACATTTATAACCTTGGGACTGGTAAAGGTTACTCAGTTCTTGAAATTATCCAAAATATGGAAAAAGCAGTGGGACGTCCTATTCCTTACCGCATCGTAGAACGCCGCCCAGGTGATATCGCTGCCTGCTACTCAGACCCAGCAAAAGCCAAAGCAGAGCTCGGATGGGAAGCAGAACTCGACATCACCCAAATGTGTGAAGACGCGTGGCGTTGGCAAAGCAAGCATCCAAATGGATTTGAAGACTAAGATGATGATTTCAATCATTGTCCCATGTCTAAACGAAGAGGAAGTACTTCCTCTTTTTTATCAGTCTGTGGAAGCTCTGCTTCCTGACTTGGGAGCAGAAGTCGAATATGTCTTTGTAGACGATGGCTCAAACGATGGAACCTTGGAGCTTTTGAAGGCCTATCGGGAGCAAAATCCTGCGGTCCGTTATGTCTCATTCTCACGAAATTTTGGGAAAGAGGCAGCCTTATACGCAGGCTTGCAGCATGCAACTGGAGACTTGGTGGTCGTGATGGATGCAGACCTTCAGGATCCTCCTAGTATGCTACTTGAGATGAAAGCCTTACTAGACCAAAATGCAGACATAGACTGTGTTGGGACACGGAGAACTAGTCGGGAGGGAGAACCCTTTTTCCGTAGTCTCTGTGCGAACCTCTTTTACCGCCTCATGCAAAAAATCAGCCCAGTAGCCTTGCCCTCAGGTGTCCGTGATTTTCGCATGATGAGAAGGTCTGTGGTAGATGCTATTTTAACACTGACCGAATCCAATCGTTTTTCTAAGGGACTCTTTGCCTGGGTGGGTTTTAAAACGCACTATCTTGATTATCCAAACGTTGAACGACAGGCTGGCAAGACCAGTTGGAGTTTTAGACAACTCTTTTTCTACTCGATTGAAGGAATTCTTAACTTTTCAGATTTTCCCTTGAGTATAGCCTTTGTAGCGGGACTCCTATCTTGTTTTCTTTCGTTTGTGATGACATTTTTTGTAGTGTTTCGGACTCTTATCTTGGGAAATCCGACATCTGGTTGGACGTCTTTGATGGCTGTCATCCTCTTTCTTGGAGGGATTCAACTTCTGACCATTGGGATTCTCGGTAAGTATATCAGTAAGATTTATCTAGAGACCAAAAAAAGACCACTCTATCTCGTCAAAGAAAAAAGTGACCCTTCTATTGTTGAAGGAAAAAATAACCAAAAAAGACTATAATTTTACCTAGAAATATGCTAAACTAGTAGGTGTGGGAAAAATGAGAAAAAATCAATTATATTTATTCCCTGCTTCCTACGATGGATCTTTTAGAAGTGCTCTTGTAGGACAATTTTTGATGGCCTCCAGAACATCGCTGGTCTCAGCGATTTCTCTTTGCAATTCAACTGGATCATCGTAAAATCGAACGATTCCATTATCATGGTAATCAAAGAGTTCAGAATAGGTTTGGCAAAGCCCGCAGGCGATGCACCGTTCGGGTATAAGTGTGACTTTCATATTTATATTGTAATAAGAAAATGAAAAAAAAACAAGGAGTAAGGTATGGAAAAGGAACCGTGGCAAGAAGATATTTACGAAAACAATGAGGAAGAAACAAGATCAGAGCGTCGACACCGGAAACAAAAAGGGAAAGGCGTAGTTGCCAATCGTGTCTTGACAGTTCTAGCTAGCCTCTTCTTTGTAATTGTTGTAGCGATGGTAGTTGTATTGATTTACCTATCAACCGGTGGAAGCAATCGTACATCATCTTTGAAGGACTTCTATGATGCATCGTCTCCTTCTACAAGTTCAAGTTCTAAAGTGGAAGAATCATCATCTTCAAGTAGCAAGGTAGAGGAAACAACTTCTTCTGAATCAACACCTTCACAGAGCAGTTCGGAAGAACATACTACAGAGGGTGAAGGAACACTTACAGTACAGCCTGGAGAGGGAGAAGCAGCTCTTGCTCAACGTGCAGGGATTTCCATTGCCCAGCTAGAAGCCCTAAATCCTTCTCACATGTCATCTGGATCTTGGTTTGCCAACCCAGGTGATGTGATTAAGACAAGATAGGAGTCGGTCATGAAGACAATTCAAATTGCTATCGATGGTCCAGCTTCGAGTGGTAAGAGTACGGTCGCAAAGATTGTCGCTAAAGATTTTGGTTACACTTATCTCGATACAGGTGCTATGTACCGTGCTGCGACTTATATAGCGCTCAAGCACCAGTTGGATGCAGGAAATGTAGACCAACTTCTTGAGCTTCTTAACCAACACCCCATTAGTTTTGGTCGTTCAGAAACAGGTGAGCAACTTGTTTTTGTAGGGGATGTTGAGATTACGCATCCGATTCGTGAAAATGAAGTGACCAACAAGGTTTCAAGCATTGCTGCCATTCCTGAAGTGCGTGAGAAACTGGTTTCGCTCCAGCAAGAGATTGCTCAGCAAGGTGGTATCGTCATGGATGGGCGTGATATCGGGACAGTTGTTTTACCACAAGCTGAACTCAAGATTTTCCTAGTGGCTTCTGTTGAAGAAAGAGCAGAGCGTCGTTACAAGGAAAATATTGCCAAAGGCATTGAGACAGATTTGGAAACGTTGAAAGAAGAGATTGCTGCGCGTGACTACAAGGACAGTCATCGTGAAACCTCACCTCTCAAACAGGCTGAGGATGCAGTTTACCTTGACACAACTGGACTAAGTATCCAAGAAGTGGTTGAAAAAATCGAATCAGAAGCAAAAAAATATATGTCCTAAGGGCGAGAGGAGCAGGCTGAATGAAGCCTGCTCCTTTTCTCTCTTTTGCGCGCGTTTCAAAACAGCCTTTTTGGGAGAATTTTGATAAAATAGTAGTATCAATAAAAAGGACGGAAGCATGACAAAGAAAATCATAGCCATTTGGGCCCAAGATGAAAAAGGTGTGATTGGGAAGGAAGATCGTCTCCCTTGGCATTTGCCAGCAGAGTTAAAACATTTTAAAGAAACAACCTTGAATCATGCCATTTTAATGGGCCGTGTAACCTTTGATGGAATGGGACGTCGTCTGCTTCCAAAACGGCAAACCCTGATTTTAACGCGAAATAGCGAAGAAGTCATAGATGGGGCGCTCGTATTTCAAGATGTGGAGTCTGTTTTAGCGTGGTATCAGAGTCAGGAAAAAAATCTCTATATCCTTGGTGGCAAGCAGATTTTTCAGGCTTTTGAGCCTTATTTAGATGAAATCATCGTGACGCAGATTCATGCTCAGGTGGAGGGAGATACCTATTTTCCTGAGGAGTTTGACTTGTCTCATTTTGAGACAGTAGCAAGCAAATCTTACACCCGAGATGAGAAAAACGACTATGATTTTACCATCGAATACCGAGATAGAAAGGAAGTCTAATGGAGCGCAGTATATTTGGATTTTTTACAGCTTTTTTGTGTGTGATCTGTATTTTGACTGGAGCACAGGCTTTTCGTAAGAAGCGCTATGGACTGTCTGCCTTACTCTGGTTAAATGCTTTTACCAATCTGGTAAACAGTGTCCACGCTTTTTATATGACCTTATTTTAGATAGAATGATAAATTAGAATGGAAGGAAATCATGCCTACAAATAGGAAAAATGATATGATGGTTTATTGCTCATTTTGTGGCAAAAGCCAAGAAGAAGTAAAGAAAATAATCGCTGGGAACAACGCCTTTATCTGTAATGAATGTGTGGAGTTGGCCCAGGAAATCATTCGGGAGGAGTTGGCTGAGGAAGTCTTGGCAGACTTGTCTGAAGTACCAAAACCAATCGAACTCCTCAATATCTTAAACCACTATGTGATTGGTCAGGATCGTGCCAAACGTGCCTTGGCAGTGGCTGTATACAATCACTATAAACGCATCAATTTCCATGATACGCGTGAAGAGTCAGAAGATGTGGATTTGCAGAAGTCAAATATCCTGATGATTGGTCCAACTGGTTCAGGGAAAACTTTCTTGGCTCAGACTTTGGCTAAGAGCTTGAATGTGCCTTTTGCTATTGCAGATGCGACAGCTCTGACTGAGGCTGGGTATGTGGGTGAGGACGTGGAAAATATCCTCCTCAAACTTTTGCAGGCTGCTGACTTTAACATCGAACGTGCAGAACGTGGGATTATCTACGTAGATGAAATTGACAAAATTGCCAAGAAGAGCGAGAATGTGTCTATCACACGTGACGTTTCGGGTGAAGGTGTGCAACAAGCCCTTCTCAAGATTATCGAGGGAACTGTCGCTAGCGTGCCGCCTCAAGGAGGACGCAAACATCCACAACAAGAGATGATTCAGGTGGATACTAAAAATATCCTCTTTATCGTAGGTGGTGCTTTTGATGGCATCGAAGAAATCGTTAAACAACGTTTAGGTGAAAAAGTTATCGGTTTCGGCCAAAATAACAAGGCAATTGACGAAAACAGCTCCTACATGCAAGAAATCATCGCAGAAGACATTCAAAAATTTGGGATTATCCCTGAGTTGATTGGGCGCTTGCCTGTCTTTGCTGCTCTTGAGCAATTGACGGTCGATGACTTGGTTCGCATCTTGAAAGAGCCAAGAAATGCCTTGGTGAAACAATACCAAACCTTGCTTTCTTATGATGATGTTGAGTTGGAATTTGACGACGAAGCTCTTCAGGAAATCGCCAATAAGGCTATTGAACGCAAAACTGGTGCGCGTGGTCTTCGCTCAATCATCGAAGAAACCATGCTAGACGTTATGTTTGAAGTGCCAAGTCAAGAAAATGTGAAATTGGTCCGCATCACCAAAGAAGCTGTCGATGGAACGGAAAAACCCATCCTAGAAACAGCCTAGAGGTGACTATGGAAATCAATACACACAATGCTGAAATCCTGCTCAGTGCGGCAAACAAGTCCCACTATCCGCAGGATGAACTGCCAGAGATCGCCCTTGCAGGGCGTTCAAATGTCGGTAAATCTAGCTTTATCAACACCATGCTCAACCGCAAGAATCTTGCCCGTACATCAGGGAAACCTGGGAAGACCCAGTTGCTCAACTTCTTTAACATTGATGACAAGATGCGTTTTGTGGATGTACCAGGTTATGGCTATGCCCGCGTTTCTAAAAAGGAACGTGAAAAATGGGGGCGCATGATTGAGGAGTATTTGACCACTCGGGAAAATCTCCGTGCGGTTGTCAGTTTGGTGGATCTCCGCCACGACCCGTCAGCAGATGATGTGCAGATGTACGAATTTCTCAAGTATTATGAGATTCCGGTTATCATCGTTGCGACTAAGGCGGACAAGATTCCCCGTGGTAAGTGGAACAAGCACGAATCAGCAATTAAAAAGAAATTAAACTTTGACCCAAGTGACGACTTCATCCTCTTTTCATCTGTCAGCAAGGCAGGGATGGATCAGGCTTGGGATGCAATATTAGAAAAATTGTGAGGGAAAGAAATGGCAAAAACAATTCATACAGACAAAGCTCCAAAGGCTATCGGACCATATGTTCAAGGGAAAATCGTTGGCAATCTTTTGTTTGCTAGCGGTCAAGTTCCCCTATCTCCTGAAACTGGAGAAATTGTAGGAAAAACAATCCAAGAACAGACAGAACAAGTCTTGAAAAATATTGGTGCTATTTTGGCTGAAGCAGGAACAGACTTTGACCATGTTGTTAAAACAACTTGCTTCTTGAGCGATATGAATGACTTTGTTCCTTTTAACGAGGTTTACCAGACTGCCTTTAAAGAGGAATTTCCAGCTCGTTCAGCTGTAGAGGTTGCACGTCTTCCTCGTGATGTAAAAGTCGAAATTGAAGTGATCGCAGAGATTGGATAAGCTAGTTGAAGTTTGGCTCTGCCAAACTTTTTTTGATATAAGGAGAGATAGATGACAAAGAAACAACTTCACCTGGTGATTGTGACAGGTATGAGTGGCGCAGGGAAAACGGTAGCCATTCAGTCCTTCGAGGATTTGGGATATTTCACTATTGACAATATGCCACCAGCCCTCTTGCCAAAGTTTTTGCAGTTGGTAGAGACCAAGGATGATGACCACAAACTGGCCTTGGTTGTGGACATGCGTAGCCGTTCCTTCTTCTCAGAGATTCAGGCCGTTTTGGATGAATTGGAAAACCAAGATGATTTGGACTTCAAAATCCTCTTTTTAGACGCAGCAGATAAGGAATTGGTGGCACGCTATAAGGAAACTAGACGAAGTCACCCTCTAGCTGCTGATGGTCGGATTTTAGATGGCATCAAGCTGGAACGTGAACTCTTAGCACCTTTGAAAAATATGAGTCAAAATGTGGTGGATACGACAGAACTCACTCCGCGTGAACTGCGTAAAACCATTGCTGAGCAATTTTCAGACCAAGAACAAGCCCAGTCTTTCCGTATCGAGGTCATGTCTTTTGGATTCAAGTATGGTATCCCTATTGATGCAGACTTGGTCTTTGATGTCCGTTTCTTGCCAAATCCATACTACCTCCCTGAACTCCGTAATCAGACAGGTGAGGATCAAGCAGTTTATGACTATGTGATGAATCATGAAGAGTCTGAAAGTTTTTATCAGCACTTACTCGCCTTGATTGAGCCCATTTTGCCAAGTTACAAAAAAGAAGGCAAGTCTGTTTTAACCATTGCAGTAGGATGTACAGGTGGACAACACCGTAGTGTGGCCTTTGCCAAGCGCATAGCTGAGGACCTTGCTAAAAACTGGCCTGTCAATGAAAGCCATCGTGACAAAGACAGAAGAAAGGAAACGGTAAACCGTTCATGAGAAAACCAAAGATAACTGTAATTGGTGGAGGAACAGGTATCCCCGTCATTTTGAAAAGCTTGCGAGAAAAGGATGTTGATATCGCAGCCATCGTAACGGTAGCTGATGATGGTGGCTCTTCTGGTGAGCTAAGAAAGAATATCCAACAGCTGACACCACCTGGTGATCTTCGCAATGTCCTGGTAGCCATGTCGGATATGCCTAAGTTTTATGAGAAGGTTTTTCAGTACCGTTTCTCAGAAGAGGCTGGAGCTTTTGCGGGTCATCCACTGGGGAATATCATCATAGCAGGGCTCTCTGAAATGCAAGGGTCCACTTATAATGCCATGCAGCTGCTAAGTCTCTTTTTCCACACAACAGGAAAAATCTACCCCTCAAGCGATCAGCCTTTGACACTGCATGCAGTCTTTAAAGACGGTTCTGAGGTGGTAGGTGAGAGCCACATTGCTGATCATCCAGGTATGATTGACCATGTCTATGTGACCAATACCTTGGATGATGAAATACCCCAAGCCAGCCGTCGAGTAGTCAATACCATTCTCGAGAGTGATATGATCGTCTTGGGTCCTGGTTCCCTCTTTACATCGATTTTGCCCAATATTGTCATAGAGGAAATTGGGCAGGCTCTCTTGGAGACCAAGGCGGAGATAGCTTACGTCTGCAATATCATGACCCAGCGTGGGGAAACAGAGCACTTTTCAGACAGCGACCACGTGGAAGTCCTCCATCGACACTTAGGTCGGCCTTTTATTGATACGGTCTTGGTGAATATCGAAAAGGTTCCTAGAGAATACATGGATACCAACCGTTTTGATGAGTATTTGGTTCAGGTAGAGCATGACTTTGCTGGTCTTTGCAAGCAGGTTCCTCGTGTGATTTCATCCAACTTCCTTCGTTTGGAAAATGGAGGTGCCTTCCATGATGGCGATTTGATTGTAGATGAATTGATGCGCATTATACAGGTGAGAAAATGAGTTTTACAGTCGCAGTAAAAGAGGAAATTCTTGGTCAACACCATCTCAGCCGTCATGAACTATCGGCCATTATCAAGATATCTGGCAGTATTGGTCTCTCGATTTCGGGGCTGACCCTGTCTGTCGTGACCGAAAATGCCAAATTAGCTCGTCACCTCTATGAGTCCTTTCTCCATTTTTATGAGATCAAGTCTGAGATTCGACACCATCAGAGGAGCAATCTTCGCAAGAATCGTGTCTACACGGTCTATACTGATGAGAGGGTGCAGGAGCTTTTGGCTGATTTGCGACTTGCGGATTCCTTTTTTGGTTTGGAGACGGGTATTGATCCCGATATTTTAGCAGATGAGGAGGCTGGTCGTGCTTACTTATGTGGGGCCTTTCTGGCAAATGGTAGCATCCGAGATCCGGAGTCTGGCAAGTACCAGTTGGAGATCAGTTCCGTTTATCTGGACCACGCCCAAGGACTAGCCTCTCTCCTCCAGCAATTTTTACTGGATGCCAAGGTTATTGAGCGCAGGAAAGGTGCAGTTACCTATCTCCAGCGTGCAGAGGACATCATGGATTTCTTGATTGTGATTGGGGCCATGCAGGCGCGTGATAATTTTGAGCGCGTCAAGATTTTGCGTGAAACTCGTAACGATCTCAATCGAGCCAATAATGCCGAGACAGCTAATATCGCTCGGACAGTTTCTGCCAGCATGAAGACTATCAATAATATCAGTAAAATCAAAGATAGAATGGGTTTGGAAAATTTACCAGTGGATTTGCAGGAGGTGGCTCGCTTACGGATCCAGCACCCAGACTACTCTATCCAGCAGTTGGCGGATAGCCTGAGCAATCCCCTGACCAAAAGTGGTGTCAACCACAGACTCAGAAAAATAAACAAGATTGCAGATGAACTATAAAACCACGAATCGTTGATCCGTGGTTCTTTTATTATAAACTGGTCGAGTGTTTGGGTTGTACTTTTTGGTCAGGGTCAATGTAGTTAATGGCATTGTTAACAGCTGTTGGAGCTTCACCCAGTCCTGTAGCGATCAAATCAATCTTACCTTCATAGTAGCAGCAGTCGCCGATAGCATAGATACCTGCTTGGCTGGATTCTTGTTTGCTATTGACGATAATCTTGTGACGGTTGAGGTCCAGACCCCAATTTTTAAGATTGCCGACAGATGATTTGAAGCCGTAATTGACAAAGAGGTGGTCTAGGTCGATAGTTTCGGTTTCATCTGATTTGACTTTGGTGATTTCTAGTTTATCGAGTGTTTTTCCATCTCCGAGAAGTTGGCTAGGGACGAACGGTGTCTTGATAGTTACAGATGATTCTTGCAAGGCTTGCACACTATGTTCCAAGGCGCGGAAGTTATCTCTGCGGTGAACAAGGGTAGTTGGGGCAATCTTTTCAAAAGCCAGAGCCCAGTCCACAGCTGAGTCTCCCCCACCAAGGATGGTCACTTTCTTGCCAGCGTATTGCTGAATGTTGGAAACGTGGTAGTGGATATTTTCATAGTTTTCAACGCCATCTAATTCGAGCGGACGTGGTTTGAAGGCGCCACCACCCATAGCAATGATGACGGTTTTAGTCAGGTGACTCCCCTTATTGGTTGTAATGGCAAAGCCTTGATCTTGTTTCTCAATTTCAAGAACGGTTTCATTGAGATGAATAGGGGTATCAAAGCCGTTTAGCTGTTCAATCAAGCGATTGGTCAGCTCTTCTCCAGTTAAGTTTGGAAAACCTGGCACATCAAGGATTTGCTTTTCAGGGTAGAGAATGGCGGGCTGGCCACCTAGCTGGGGAAGGGAGTCGATGATTTGGACTTTGGCTTGGCGTAGGTGAGCGTAAAAGGCAGCAAAGAGACCAACAGGACCGCCACCTACAATAGTAATATCATAGAGTTGAGACATGATTTCTCCTTCGTTTTTTCTAATCAGTTTATTTTATCATATTTTTGCTTAATTTAAAATGAGGTAGGATAGGGAAAAAATGGGCAAAAAATGGTATAATAATGAGTAAAGTGTTTTGACAGGGAGGAGGCCAAGGATGAATTTTCAACAATTATCCAATTTACAATACTGGACGAGTTTGTTTTCAAGTCCTTGGAGTATAGTCACCAATCTGATTGATATTCTCATTGTGACTTATATTTTATATCATTTTACTAAAGCTATTGCAGGCACCAAGATTATGATATTGGTCCGTGGAGTCTTAGTTTTTATTCTAGCCCAGATTCTTTCCAATATGATTGGTTTAACGACTATTTCCTGGTTAATCAATCAGATCATCACCTACGGGGTGATTGCAGCGGTGGTTATCTTTTCACCAGAGATTCGGACTGGTTTGGAGCGATTGGGCCGGGCTACTGATTTCTTCTCCAATGCCCCTATTAGTGCGGAAGAGCAGATGGTTCATGCATTTGTGAAATCAGTTGAATACATGAGCCCTCGTAAGATTGGGGCGCTTGTAGTGGTTCAGAGAGTGAGAACCTTGCAGGAATACATCTCGACAGGGATCCCTTTAGATGCCAAAATTTCGGCTGAATTGCTTATCAATATTTTCATTCCCAATACTCCCTTGCATGATGGTGCTGTCATTATCAAGGAAGACCGAATTGCTGTAACTTCAGCCTATCTACCCTTGACTGAAGATACCGGGATTTCCAAGGAGTTTGGAACGCGTCACAGGGCGGCGATTGGTTTGTCGGAAGTGTCAGATGCTCTTACCTTTGTGGTTTCGGAAGAAACGGGTGGAATCTCCATCACCTATAATGGAGTCTTTAAGCATGATTTGACCTTGGAAGAGTTTGAATCTGAATTGAGAAGAATCTTACTTCCAACATCAGAGAAAAAGCAAGGTCTGAAAGAGCGCTTGCTAGGAGGATTGAAACATGAGAAAAAATAGTCTATACATCATTTCTTCCTTCTTTTTCGCCTGCATTCTCTTTATCTATGCAACATTGACAAACTATCAGAATAGCAACAGTGCCAGACAGGTGCGGACGGAGACTTATACGAACACAGTTCTTAATGTCCCAATTGATATTCAGTATGACAGTGATCAGTATTTTATCAGTGGTTTTACATCTGAGGTGACGGTCTTTCTAACAGGCTCAAACAGAGTTGCTTTGGCGAGTGAGATGCAGGAAAGTACCCGCAAATTTAAGGTGACGGCTGATCTTTCTGATGCTAGTGTAGGAACCATCGAAGTTCCTCTGACTATTGAAAATTTACCGAGTGGTTTGACGGCTGTTGCGACACCGCAAAAGATAACAGTGAAGGTTGGTAAAAAAGCAAAACGAGACAATGTCATTGTTGTGCCGGAGATTGATCCTAGTCAGATTGATTCTCGCGTGAAAATCGATACAGTTACTGTATCAGATGAAAAAGTAACGGTTATTAGTGATGAGGAAACCCTCTCCAAAGTAGATCGTGTCATTGCCATCTTACCGACGAGTGAACGGATAACTAGAAACTACTCGTCCTCTGTTCCTCTACAAGCAGTCGATAAAAATGGAAATGTCTTACCAAGCGTCATTATGCCGTTTGACACAACTATGAAAATTACAACAAAAACAGCAACGTCTAGTTCAAGTAACTCGTCAACAAGTTCCTCAGAAGGCAGTTCGTCTTCAACGAGTTCAGAAACAAAATCAGATTCGTCTAAACAATAATAAATAATAGAAAAGGATGATAAATAAAATGGGTAAATATTTTGGGACCGATGGAGTCCGTGGAGAAGCAAACGTAGAACTGACACCAGAATTGGCTTTTAAACTAGGCCGTTTTGGTGGATATGTCCTCAGTCAACACGAAACAGAAGCCCCTAAAGTCTTTGTAGGACGTGATACACGTATCTCAGGAGAAATGTTAGAATCAGCCTTGGTGGCAGGTCTTCTCTCTGTAGGGATTCACGTCTACAAACTTGGTGTCCTTGCAACACCAGCAGTTGCTTACTTAGTCAAAACCGAGGGAGCCAGTGCAGGTGTCATGATTTCAGCGAGTCACAACCCAGCCCTTGATAATGGAATTAAATTCTTTGGTGGGGATGGCTTCAAACTTGATGATGAAAAAGAAGCAGAAATCGAAGCTTTGCTAGATGCTACAGAAGACACCCTTCCTCGTCCAAGTGCCGAAGGCTTGGGAACCTTAGTGGACTATCCAGAAGGTTTACGTAAGTATGAAGGCTACCTTGTTTCAACTGGAACTCCTCTTGAAGGAATGAAAGTGGCCTTGGACACAGCTAACGGTGCAGCGTCTACAAGTGCTCGTCAGATTTTCGCTGATCTTGGTGCTCAGTTGACAGTTATCGGTGAGACACCAGATGGTCTTAATATCAACTTGAATGTGGGTTCTACACACCCAGAAGCTCTTCAAAAAGTGGTCAAAGAAAGCCAATCAGCTATTGGTTTGGCCTTTGACGGAGACAGTGACCGCTTGATTGCTGTTGATGAAAATGGCGACATCGTTGATGGTGATAAGATTATGTATATTATCGGGAAATACCTTTCTGAAAAAGGCCAGTTAGCTCAAAACACCATCGTAACAACCGTCATGTCTAATCTTGGCTTCCATAAGGCCTTGGAGAGTGCTGGTATTAACAAGGCAGTGACTGCTGTTGGTGACCGCTATGTCGTTGAAGAAATGAGAAAATCAGGCTACAATCTTGGTGGTGAACAATCAGGTCACGTTATCTTAATGGATTACAACACAACTGGTGATGGTCAATTATCAGCTGTTCAATTGACTAAGATCATGAAAGAAACAGGCAAGAGCTTGTCTCAACTAGCATCAGAAGTGGCGATTTACCCACAAAAACTGGTCAATATCCGAGTGGAAAATGCCATGAAAGAAAAAGCCATGGAAGTACCAGCTATCAAAGCAATCATCGAAAAGATGGAAGAAGAGATGGCTGGCAATGGCCGTATCCTTGTCCGCCCAAGTGGAACAGAACCCCTCTTGCGTGTCATGGCAGAAGCGCCAACAACAGAAGAAGTCAACTACTATGTCGATACTATTGCTGCTGTGGTTAAAGATGAAATCGGTATTGACTAAAGCCTAGAAAACTAGATGAAATGATAAAAATGTGGTACAATTGCATAGTAAATTGTAGCAATGGGAGAGAAAAATGAATCTTAAAAGAGAACAAGAATTTGTTAGCCAGTATCACTTTGATGCTCGTAACTTTGAATGGGAAAATGAAAATGGAGCCCCTGAAACCAAGGTAGACGTTAACTTTCAGTTACTCCAACACGACCAAGAAAACCAAGTAACTTCGCTAGTTGTTATCTTGAGTTTCATGATTGTCTTTGATAAATTTGTCATCAGCGGAACAATTTCCCAAGTGAACCATGTGGAAGGCCGTATTGTCAACGAACCAAGCGAATTTAACCAAGAAGAAGTCGAAACCTTGGCACGTCCATGTTTGAACATGCTCAACCGTTTGACTTATGAAGTAACAGAAATCGCCTTGGATCTTCCAGGGATCAATTTGGAGTTTTAGTCATGAAATTAGCTGTCATTACAGATTCTTCAGCCTATTTAGGGGAGAAGACGCTGCAAAGAGAGAATCTTTTTATCTTGGATATTCCTGTCAATATTGATGGAGAGGAGTATGTTGAAGGTGTCAATCTGACTGCTGAGGAATTTTATCAAAAAATGGCTCAGTCTGTAGAATTGCCTAAAACTAGTCAACCAAGTATTGCCAAATTGGATGAGATTCTTAGTTCTTTGAAAGATGAGGGTTATACCCATGTCTTGGGACTATTTCTTTCGTCAGGAATTTCAGGTTTTTATCAGAACATCCAATACATGTTGGAAGAGTATGATGGCTTGACCATTGCCTTTCCAGATACCCATATCACAAGTTCCCCTCTAGGATTTATGGTAGAGAGTGCCTTTGAGTGGGCAGAACAAGGTGATGATTTTGCCCAGATTCAGGAGAAATTGGCTATCCAAATCGCTGATAATTCAGCCTTTATCATAGTAGATGACCTCGACCACTTGGTTAAGGGAGGACGTTTGTCAAATGGAGCAGCTATCTTAGGAAATCTCCTCAGTATCAAGCCTATTCTTTACTTTAATGACCAAGGAGTGATTGAAGTTTACGAAAAAGTTCGTACAGAAAAGAAAGCAATCAAACGTTTGGTGGAAATCATCAAGGAGTTGACAAAAGATGGGAACTACCGTATAACAGTCATTCATGGGAACGCTCCTCAAAAGGCAGCGGATTTACGTCAGCTTTTGATGGAGAGTGGTGTGACTGCTGAAATTCCAATTGTTAGCTTTGGTAGTGTCATTGGGACCCACCTTGGAGAAGGTAGTATCGCCTTGAGCTATACACCAATCGTCTAAATTGTTCTTACAGGCTTTGTATCTTAGAAATTGAACACGACCTACCTGCCTCTTGAAAAAAGATGCCTGTCTTGCCTTTCATGGAAAGTCAGCGCCATTCCCTATTTTTCATGGGCAGCTAACGTCCTTTGTATCTTGATAATTGAACACGCCTGGAACACTGTGTGAAAAAGATAGTTCTTCCAAGGAGTAGATACTCCTTGATCAGACCTCCTATTTTCACTTTGTGTTCTTGCAGGCTTTGTATCTTAGACAGGAGTAGAGATGAGTATTCGAGTAATTATTGCCGGTTTTAAGGGAAAGATGGGCCAAGCTGCTTGTCAGATGGTCTTGGCTGATCCAGACTTGGACTTGGTCGCAGTTTTGGATCCTTTTGAGTCTGAGTCAGAGTGGCAGGGGATTCCTGTCTTTAATGATAAGGCTGACTTGGCTGGTGTTGAAGCGGATGTTTGGGTAGATTTTACTACACCAGCCGTTGCCTACGAAAATACACGCTTTGCTCTTGAAAATGGCTTTGCTCCTGTCGTAGGAACAACAGGATTCACTAGTGAAGAAATTGCAGAACTAAAAGCACTTTCTCGTGAACAAGATTTGGGTGGCTTGATTGCCCCTAACTTTGCCTTGGGTGCTGTCTTGCTTATGCAATTTGCGACGCAGGCTGCCAAATATTTCCCAAATGTGGAGATTATCGAGCTCCATCATGACAAGAAAAAAGATGCTCCGAGTGGAACAGCCATTAAAACGGCCGAGTTGATGGCGGAAGTGCGTGAGTCAATCCAGCAAGGTGCGCCTGATGAGGAAGAATTGATTGCAGGTGCTCGTGGTGCTGACTTTGAAGGCATGCGCATCCACTCAGTCCGTCTACCAGGCTTGGTAGCTCATCAAGAAGTCATCTTTGGCAATCAGGGAGAAGGATTGACCCTTCGTCATGACTCCTATGATCGCAGCTCCTTCATGACAGGGGTGAATTTGGGAATCAAAGAAGTTGTCAAGCGTCATGAGCTTGTCTATGGATTAGAACACTTATTATGAGATTAACGCAAATGCCTTCTGAATTTCAGAAGGCTTTACCAGTATTAGAAAAAATTAAAGAAGCAGGCTTTGAAGCCTATTTTGTTGGGGGCTCTGTCAGAGATGCCCTCCTCAATCGTCCCATCCACGATGTGGATATCGCGACTTCTTCCTATCCAGAGGAGACCAAGCAGATTTTTCCGCGAACAGCCGATATTGGAATCGAGCACGGAACTGTCTTAGTTTTAGATGGGGACGAGGAGTATGAGGTAACCACCTTTCGGACCGAAGATGTCTATGTGGACTACCGCAGACCCAGTGCGGTTTCCTTTGTACGTTCGCTAGAAGAAGACCTCAAGCGCCGTGATTTCACAGTCAATGCCTTCGCTTTGGATGAGACAGGTGAAATCATCGATTTGTTCGATGGTCTCAAAGATCTGGAAAACCAAGTCTTACGAGCAGTTGGAGTGGCTAGTGAGCGTTTCAACGAAGATGCTTTGCGAATTTTGCGTGGTTTCCGTTTTCAGGCTAGTCTCGGTTTTAAACTTGAGTCAGAAACTTTTGAGGCGATGAAGACTTTGACGCCGCTCTTGGAGAAAATTTCTGTGGAGCGCACCTTCGTTGAGTTTGATAAACTCTTGCTGGCACCTTTTTGGCGAGTTGGTCTGTCTTCCATGATTGAAAGTCAAGCTTATGACTATCTTCCAGACATGGCAGGAAGCCAGGACAAGCTCAACAGACTGTTTGATTTGAAGACTGATTTCACCTTTGAGTCTTCTGAACAAGCCTGGGCGGCTCTATTGTGGGCTTTGGAGATTAAAGATGCACAGCCATTTTTGAAACATTGGAAGACCTCACGCCAGTTTGCCAAGCAAGTACAGGATTTGCTGACTATTTTGACTTTGCGAGAAGAAGGAGAGCTGAGCAGGCGCGATTGTTACCGCTTTGACTTGGATTCCCTTCTACAAGCTGAAAGTCTTCGTCAGGCTCAAGGAAAAGAAGTCAACCCACAAGCCATCAAAGAAACTTACCATAGTTTGACCATTCATGATAAGAAAGAAATTCAGATTAACGGTGGAATTTTGATTAAGGAATATGGTTACCAGCCAGGACCAGACTTGGGAGAGATTTTAACAGAGATTGAGTTTGCCATTGTCGATGGAGAGTTGGAAAACGACCGTCAAGCAATCCATGCTTACCTGAGGGAGAAAAAATGAGTGATTTTATCGTTGAAAAATTAAGCAAATCCGTCAGAGACAAGACCGTTTTTAAGGATATTTCTTTTATTATCCATGACCTAGACAGAATTGGTCTGATTGGTGTCAATGGGACTGGTAAGACCACTCTGTTGGATGTTCTTTCTGGTGTTTCTGGCTTTGATGGGGATGTCAGTCCCTTTTCGGCAAAGAATGACTATAAGATTGGCTACTTGACCCAGGATCCTGATTTTGATGATAGCAAGACGGTCTTGGATACGGTTCTATCCAGCGACCTCAAGGAAATCCAGCTCATTCGTGAGTATGAGTTAATCATGCTCAACTACAGTGAGGACAAGCAAGCTCGTTTGGAACGGGTCATGGCAGAGATGGACTCTCTCCAAGCTTGGGAAATTGAAAGCCAGGTCAAGACGGTCCTCAGCAAGTTGGGTATTCAGAACTTATCTACTCCTGTTGGGGAATTGTCAGGTGGTCTAAGAAGACGGGTTCAGTTGGCGCAAGTTCTCCTAGGAAACCACGATCTCTTGCTTCTGGACGAGCCAACCAACCACCTGGACATTGCGACCATTGAGTGGCTGACCCTCTTTTTGAAAAATTCTAAGAAGACAGTTCTCTTTATCACCCACGATCGTTATTTCCTAGATGCACTATCAACGCGGATTTTCGAGTTGGACCGAGCAGGCTTGATCGAGTATCAGGGAAATTATCAGGACTATGTTCGCCTAAAGGCGGAACAGGATGAGCGTGATGCAGCTCTTCTCCACAAAAAAGAACAACTTTATAAGCAAGAACTGGCCTGGATGCGCAGACAACCACAGGCACGTGCGACCAAGCAACAGGCCCGTATCAATCGTTTCCACGATTTGAAAAAAGAAGTTTCAGGTGGCGTTGCTGAAACAGACTTGACCATGAACTTTGAAACCAGTCGGATTGGGAAGAAAGTCATCGAGTTTCAGAATGTTTCCTTCGCCTATGAAAACAAGCCCATTTTGCAAGATTTTAATCTCTTGGTGCAAGCTAAAGACCGTATCGGAATTGTTGGGGATAACGGTGTAGGGAAGTCAACTCTGCTTAATCTCATCGCAGGGAGTCTTGAGCCGACTAAAGGTCAAGTTATCATCGGTGAGACGGTTCGCATTGCCTATTTCTCTCAACAAATCGAAGGTTTAGACGAGAGCAAGCGGGTTATCAATTACCTGCAGGAAGTAGCAGAAGAGGTTAAGACCAGTGGTGGTTCTACGACTTCCATTGCAGAGTTGCTAGAGCAGTTCCTCTTCCCACGTTCGACGCATGGAACCCTGATTGAGAAATTGTCTGGTGGCGAGAAAAAACGCCTTTATCTCCTCAAACTACTCCTTGAAAAACCAAATGTTCTTCTTTTGGACGAGCCGACCAATGACCTAGATATTGCGACTTTGACAGTCTTGGAAAATTTCTTGCAGGGCTTTGCAGGTCCTGTCTTGACAGTTAGCCACGACCGTTATTTTCTGGATAAGGTAGCGACCAAGATTCTCGCCTTTGAGAATGGTAAGATTCGTCCTTTCTTTGGCCATTACACTGATTACCTTGACGAAAAAGCTTTTGAAGCAGAAACAGCAAGTCAAGTTCAAAAGGCCGAAAAAGAGAAAGTGGTCAAAGTCCGTGAAGACAAGAAGCGCATGACCTACCAAGAAAAGCAGGAGTGGGCAAGCATTGAAGGCGATATTGAAGCCTTGGAAAATAGTATCGCTGCTATTGAAGAAGAAATGCAGGCAAATGGCTCTGACTTTGGCAAATTGGCAACGCTTCAGAAAGAGCTAGACGAGAAAAACGAAGAACTTCTTGAAAAATACGAACGCTATGAATACCTAAGTGAGTTAGCATGATGGAAGAAAAAGTCATTAAACGTAGTCCCAAGAAAATCATTTGGAATGCCTTGTTTGGCCTAGCTTCGGTGCTTTTCTTCTTGTTACCTCTCTATTATCTCCATTCGTATTCGCAAAAGGGGACGGGACTTCATACGGTAAGTCTTTTGTTGATGCTGCTTGTACTTTTTTGTGCTGGAGTAGTCATTTATCAGACATACAGACTGTTAAGTTCCGATAAGGAATATTTGAGATGTACAGTTAAGGGGTTTTACTACAAACCGAATCCAAAGAAACCCAGTCATTTCTACGCTTGGGCTGATGTAGAGGAATTTTCCTTCTCTCGGATTCGAGGGAAGTATAGGGATTCCTACCGGATTGAAGTTGATTTTAAAAACAAGGAAAATGCGAAATCCCAATCACTTATAGTCCTACTGAAGAGAAGGTGTTTCCCTTTTCATCCGTCAGCAGATTTGATCATCCCTATCTTTCTACTAGATATAGGTCTTCCTGAAAGGGTATACAAGACCATGAAGTACTATGAAAGAGAATGGCGTATCGAACAAAATCGTCAAGCAAGAAAACAGACAACACAAGCTTCGAAAAGCAAATCTTCCAAATATCTATAAGCCCGTTTAGCTTAAAGACAATCAATCAAAAAGCCCTATCCACTGGATAGGGTTACTCTTTGTCTTCTTTTTTAGTTTCCTGATGGAAGATGTTTTGCCAAGTTTCATGGCGACGCCAGATACTGGTATGGACGATACCATCTAGCTCATAGCAAATGAGTTTGGTTTTCTGACTAATGGAGGTAATCTGAATGTCCTTAATCGCAGCACTAAGTTCTTTTTCAGACTTATAAGCCTCTTTATCCATCTGCTCTCCATCTTGACGGATATAGAGAAAGTCCTCAGCAAGGAGTTCTTCTAGCTGATTTCCTTGGTCAATCAATTGCTCACGCATGAGCAGTTTTTTATAGACATTGTCTAAAATCTCGTCCTCAGGTATGGGAGCTGGCTCGATATGGACATCGGTATCAAAGACTCCAAAACGCTCTTCCAGCATGGACTCGACCTGGTCCGCAATCTCATGACTTTCATAGACTGATAGGTCAGGATTCATTTCCAGGGTGATATCAAGGTAGATATTGCTACCGTAGGTCCGCCCTCTTTGGGACTTGACCTTACTAATCTTTGGAATCTCCATGATGGCCTTTTGGTAGTCCTCTAGCAGACGGTCATCAAAACCATCTGAAAGACTGAAGGAAGACTCGATAAAGATATCATAGGCTGTTTTTAAGATAAAGAAGGTGATGATGATAGCGACCAATTTATCCACGATAGGGTAATTGAAACTGCTGGCTAAGATAGCAATGGAAGTCCCAAGCGAGGTGACAGCATCGGAAAGATTGTCCTTAGCAGCTGCTTTGAGAGCCTTGGATTTGGATTTCTTACTGAGGCGTGTATTGTAGAGATAGACCACAAACATAATCGCTGCAGAAATGATTCCTAGAGTTGCACCCAGAGGATCAATGGGTGTTTGTTCCCGACTAAGGATTTTCTGAATGGTGTCCCGAAGTACATCAAAACCAACATAGAACATGATGATGGAAGTAATCAAGCTAGCCAAATCTTCAATCTTCCAGTGACCAAAGCTATGGTCACGGTCTGCAGGTTGGCGGGCCATCCGAATCCCAATCAAGAGAGCAACATTTCCGATAATATCGGATACGTTGTTGAAACCATCCGCTACCAAACTGGAAGAATGTAGGAGGTGGCCAGTCGCTAATTTTGCCGCAGACAAGAGGAGGTAGGTCGAAATGCTGATAATGGCTCCACGTTCTGCCAATTTGAGATTTGACATGGATTGGTTCATCGGGCTTCCTTTCTAGTCATATAGTATTCTTACATTATACTGGTTTTCAAAGGAAAATTCAAATTTAGTCTTGTTTCATCGGATTTAAACCCTTGAAAATTGTTCAAATTTTGATATAATAGTACTACTCAAGGGAGTAGCTGGCAGAAACCTGTGATAGTGTCGTCATTCCGAATTGTATACTGAAAAGTATGTTTTCCGGCACTATCTTAAACAGCGAGACTTGTTATGATTAACAGGTCTCTTTTTGTTTGTCATAAAACTAAAAGAGAACTTGTTTTGCACACAATGTCAAGGAGGAGACACATGTCAAAAGAACAAAAACGCCAAGCGTTTTATACTCAAAGTCCTGAAGAGGTCTTGAAGTCGGTTGAAGCAACTGAGCAAGGTCTCTCGTCTAGCGAAGCACAGAAACGTCTAGCTGAATATGGCCGCAATGAACTGGAAGAGGGTGAGAAAAAATCTCTCTTGGTTAAATTCATCGAACAGTTTAAGGATTTGATGATTATCATCCTAATTGCTGCAGCTATCTTATCAGTCATAACTTCTGGTGGGGAAGATATTGCAGATGCCATCATTATCCTAGCCGTGGTTATCATCAACGCTGCCTTCGGTGTTTACCAAGAAGGAAAAGCAGAAGAAGCCATCGAAGCCCTCAAGTCTATGTCTAGTCCAGCTGCTCGCGTTATTCGTGACGGACACATGGCAGAGATTGATTCTAAAGAATTGGTGCCAGGAGATATCGTTGCCCTTGAAGCTGGCGATGTAGTGCCAGCAGACCTACGTTTGCTAGAAGCCAATTCTCTTAAAATCGAAGAAGCAGCCCTAACAGGTGAGTCTGTTCCAGTCGAAAAAGACTTGACCGTAGAACTCGCTGCAGATGCTGGTATTGGTGACCGTGTCAATATGGCCTTCCAAAACTCAAACGTGACTTATGGTCGTGGTCTTGGTGTTGTTGTCAATACAGGTATGTACACGGAAGTTGGTCATATCGCTGGCATGCTCCAAGATGCGGATGAGACGGATACACCACTTAAACAAAACTTGAACAACCTTTCTAAGGTCTTGACCTATGCAATTTTGGTCATTGCCCTTGTTACTTTTGTAGTTGGAGTCTTCATTCAAGGTAAAAATCCACTTGGTGAGTTGATGACCTCTGTTGCGCTTGCTGTTGCAGCCATCCCAGAAGGACTTCCTGCTATCGTGACCATCGTTCTTGCCCTTGGTACTCAAGTTTTGGCCAAACGAAACTCTATCGTTCGTAAGTTGCCAGCAGTTGAAACTCTTGGTTCAACTGAGATCATCGCTTCTGATAAGACTGGTACGCTTACCATGAACAAGATGACAGTCGAAAAAGTCTTCTATGACGCAGTCCTACATGACTCAGCTGATGATATTGAACTTGGCTTAGATATGCCACTTCTTCGTTCGGTTGTCTTGGCCAATGATACCAAGATTGATGCTGAAGGTAACCTGATCGGGGATCCAACGGAAACAGCCTTCATCCAGTATGCCTTGGACAAGGGCTACGATGTTAAAGGGTTCTTAGAGAAATATCCTCGTGTAGCTGAATTGCCGTTTGACTCAGATCGTAAACTCATGTCAACGGTTCATCCATTGCCAGATGGTAAATTCCTCGTAGCAGTCAAAGGGGCTCCTGACCAACTCTTGAAACGTTGTGTTTCTCGTGATAAAGCTGGAGATGTCGCTCCGATTGATAATCAAGTCAATGACTTAATTCACACAAATAACTCTGAAATGGCTCACCAAGCCTTGCGTGTCCTTGCAGGTGCTTATAAGATTATCGATAGTATTCCAGAAAACCTGACTTCTGAAGAGCTTGAAAACAACTTGATCTTTACTGGTTTGATTGGGATGATTGACCCTGAGCGCGCCGAAGCAGCAGAAGCTGTTCGTGTCGCTAAGGAAGCGGGAATCCGTCCAATCATGATTACGGGTGACCACCAAGATACAGCAGAAGCCATTGCCAAACGTTTGGGAATTATTGATGCAAATGATACAGAAGGCCACGTTTTAACTGGTGCTGAGCTCAACGAACTGTCAGATGAAGACTTTGAAAAAGTAGTTGGTCAATACTCTGTTTATGCCCGTGTGTCTCCAGAACACAAGGTTCGTATCGTCAAGGCTTGGCAAAAACAAGGTAAGGTTGTTGCTATGACAGGTGACGGTGTTAATGATGCGCCAGCTCTGAAAACAGCCGATATCGGTATCGGTATGGGAATCACTGGTACAGAGGTTTCTAAGGGGGCTTCTGACATGATTCTTGCAGATGATAACTTTGCGACTATTATCGTCGCAGTTGAAGAAGGACGTAAGGTCTTCTCAAACATTCAAAAGACTATTCAGTACTTACTTTCTGCCAATACTGCTGAAGTATTAACTATCTTCTTATCAACCTTGTTTGGTTGGGACGTCTTGCAGCCAGTTCATCTTTTGTGGATCAACTTGGTAACCGATACCTTCCCAGCTATCGCTCTTGGTGTTGAACCTGCTGAGCCAGGTGTTATGACCCACAAACCTCGTGGACGTAAGTCAAGCTTCTTCTCAGGTGGTGTTTTGAGTTCTATCATCTATCAAGGTGTACTCCAAGCAGCTATTGTTATGAGTGTTTATGGACTTGCAATTGCTTACCCAGTTCATGTGGGTGACAATCATGCCATTCATGCGGATGCCCTTACTATGGCCTTTGCAACCCTTGGTTTGATTCAACTATTCCATGCCTACAATGTCAAGTCTGTTTACCAATCCATCTTGACAGTTGGCCCATTCAAGTCTAAGACCTTTAACTGGTCCATCTTGGTATCCTTCATCCTTCTCATGGCAACAATCGTCGTAGAACCGCTTGAAGGAATTTTCCACGTAACCAAACTGGACTTGTCACAATGGGCCATTGTTCTAGCTGGAAGCTTCTCAATGATACTTATCGTCGAAATCGTCAAGTTTGTTCAACGTAAACTTGGTCTTGATAAGAACGCGATTTAAAAAGAAAGTCATCTTCGGATGGCTTTTTTTGCATTTGAGGGAAAGGACTAGAAGTTGCCCCCTTTTGTGCTATAATAAAGTAAAGTTGTAAGGAGCGTAAGAGAATGGAAAAGAGAATTGTCCGAGATGTCTTATTCTTGTCGCAGGTCTCGAAACCTGCAAGTCAGGAAGACCTTTATCTGGCTAAGGATTTGCAGGATACCCTGCTGGCTAATCGCGAGACCTGTGTCGGTCTGGCGGCTAATATGATTGGGGTGCAGAAGCGCGTGATTATCTTTAATCTTAGCCTAGTTCCCATGGTCATGTTTAACCCCATTCTCCTTTCCTATAAAGGACCTTACGAGACTGAGGAAGGTTGTTTGTCTTTGACTGGGGTGCGACCAACAACTCGCTATGAAACGATTACGGTTTCCTATCGCGATAGTAAGTGGCAGGAGAAGACCATTACGCTAACAGGTTTTCCAGCTCAGATCTGCCAACATGAACTGGATCATTTGGAAGGACGGATTATTTAGGAGGAATTCAGATGAAACGTATACTTTTTGAACTTGTTTTTATCGCAACGACATGGTATATCTTTTTACCACCCTTTAATCTAACTAGCTGGGAATTCATCTTCTTTCTCTGTGGGCATTTGGTGGTGATGGGGATTTTGTTTAGTTTCCGCAAGGATACCAATCTCCTCAAAACTGTTCATGTACGTCATGGCAAAGCTGCCAAAGATCTCAATCTAGAAGGATTCCTTTTTACCAAACTTAGTAGAGGATTGTTTCTGACTGCAGGTATCATGTTTGCCCTTGCTGGTCTGGTAAGCCTAGTAACCTCTAGCTTTTTCCAAGCAAAAAATTATGCTAATGTGGTGTCCATCACCGAAAAAGATTTTAAAGATTTTCCTAAGAGTGATACCAGTAAGGTTCCAATCCTAGATCGGAGTACTGCAGAAAAGATTGGAGACCGTTATCTGGGCTCTCTGACGGATAAGGTCTCCCAGTACGTAGCAGCAGATACTTATACCCAGCTGACGGTCGATGGCAAACCCTATCGGGTAACACCCTTGGAGTATGCTGACCCAATCAAATGGTTTAATAATCAGTCCAAGGGGATTGGCGAGTATATCAAGGTTGATATGGTGACAGGAAATGCGGAATTAGTGGATTTAAAAACGCCCATGAAGTATTCAGACTCCGAGTATTTTAACCGCGATGTCAAACGTCATCTTCGGATTAAGTATCCGACCAAGATTTTTAAAACGCCCTCCTTTGAGGTGGATGATGAAGGCAATCCCTTCTATGTAGCAACAGTTTATCAAAAGCAATTTGGTCTAGGAGTCCCTCGTCCTTCATCTGTTATTATCTTAGACGCCACTAATGGAGAAACCAAGGAATACAGCTTGGATGAAGTGCCAGAATGGGTGGATCGTGTTTATCCAGCAGAAGAAACAATCGAGCAAATCAACTACAACGGCAAGTATAAAGACGGCTTCTGGAATGCCTTGATTTCTAAGAAAAATGTTACCCAAACGACAGAGGGCTATAACTATCTTTCTATCGGAAATGACATTTATCTCTACACAGGTGTGACTTCAGCCAATGCTGATGAAAGTAATCTAGGATTTATCCTTGAAAATATGCGCACTGGTGAAATCACCAAGTACAATCTAGCTTCAGCAACCGAAGAATCAGCCCGTGCTTCAGCTGAAGGAGCCGTTCAGGAGAAGGCCTACAAGGCTACTTTTCCTATCCTTGTTAATCTCAATGACAAACCACTCTATATCATGGGCTTGAAGGACAATGCAGGCTTGGTCAAGGAGTATGCTTTGGTTGATGCAGTGGAGTACCAAAACGTCATTGTAGCAGCTACGGTAGATGAACTCCTCAGCAAATATGCCAATAAAAATGACCTCGAGCTGGATAATGAAACGGTAGAAAACATTAAGGGAATCGTCTCAGACCTTAAATCAGCTGTTATCAAGGGTGACACTGTCTACTTCTTTAAAGTTGATGGCAAGATTTATAAGGTCAAGGCTTCAGTGTCAGACGACCTTCCTTACCTTGAAAATGGCCAATCCTTCGAAGGTCAAGTTGGAAAGGATAACTATCTCAAGACTTTTAAAGTCAAGTAAAAGAAACCTCGGTGTGAACCGAGGTTTTTAAGATGAAATTCTTGGTCGTGATTGAAAAATATGCTACACTAACAATATGAAAATTTTAATCCCAACAGCAAAAGAAATGAACACAGACCATCCTTGTATCGAAGCGCTCCCCTTGAGGAAAGAAAGTCAGGCAGTCCTTGACTCACTGGCGCACTACTCAGTCAGTGAATTAAAGACTTTTTATAAGGTATCTGCCGAGAAAGCAGAAGAAGAGTACGGCCACATTCAAGCTCTAAAAGATCACAGGGCTAAAAACTATCCAGCCTTGAAACTCTTCGATGGTCTCATGTATCGTCACATCAAACGAGATGGGTTAACCGAGGCTGAACAAACCTATCTTGAAAATCATGTCCTGATTACCTCAGCTTTATACGGTGTTGTCCCCGCCTTATCTCCAATGGCTCCTCACCGTTTGGATTTCTTGATGAAGTTAAAAGTTGCTGGTAAGACTTTAAAGAGTCATTGGAAGTCAGCTTACGATGAGGCCCTACAGGATGAGAACTTGATATTCTCACTCCTATCATCAGAGTTTGAAACTGTATTTTCGAAGGAAATTAGAGAAAAGATGGTGACCTTCAAATTTATGGAGGACAAGGCAGGCCAGTTGAAAATCCACTCAACCATTTCAAAAAAAGCCCGTGGTGCCTTTTTGACCGCCTTGATAGAGGGGCAAGTCCATACAGTCGAACAAGCTCGCAAGCTCCGCTTTGCCGGCTTTGACTACCGACCTGATTTATCAAGTGATTTAGAACTCGTCTTTGTGAAACAAGCATAAAACCAGCTCATTCGAGCTGGTTTTTGCTGTATTAGTTGATGGCTGCAAGAAGGTCGTCAGCTTGTTTTGCAAGTGATGAAGCAGTTGCTTCTTCTAACACCAATTTTCCGTCTGCCCAAGCAGAGTCATTGACACGAGCAGCTGTAAAGTCACCAACGACTTGTGTACGGATAAATGGCAAGAGGTCTTTGTAAATGGCAAAGAGTTGATCGTGACCAGCATTGGCTACAGATGAGACAGTAACAAACTTGTCTTGGAGGGCAGAAGCACCACGTGTATCAGACAAGTCAAGGGCACGAGAGAGCCAGTCAAGCAAGTTTTTCACTGTTCCAGGGATAGAGAAGTTGTAGACTGGAGAGAAGATCCAGATAGCATCCGCATCGAGGACTGCTTCACGAGCAGCAGCTACAGCTGGATGAGTTGGAACTTCCAAATCTTGGCTGAAGAGAGGAACAGCTGAGTAATCAAGATAGCTAACTTCTGCTTTTCCAGCAAGTGCTTTTTCAGCTTCGAGGGCCATTTGGTGGTTGAAAGAACCTTGGCGTAGTGAAGCGACGATAAATAATACTTTTTTAGACATGATGTGTCTCCTTTAGTTTAAAATTCAAAGAGCGAACTCTTTTGTTACCATCCATGTTACAACAAATGATACTAATTAGCAATAATTTTGCTCACAAATTTTTAAATTTTTTTAAAATGCGGATTAAGTCTTCCTTTTCATCATCTTCCAAGATGCTGAGTGCTTCTACGATCGAATCGATATGGTCAGGAAGAACCTCCTCGATTTTTCTGCGTCCTGCAGGTGTTAATTTCAGGAAAAAGGAGCGACGATCCTTGGGGTCGCAAGTTCTAGAAATCCACCCATCTCGAACCATATTTCGAATGACAACAGTCATGTTTCCAGAAGTGGCTAGCATTTTTTCAATCAAATCCTGAATGCGCAGTTCCCCCTTGCTATAGAGGGTTTCCAAAACTGAAAATTGGGTGGGTGTTAGCCCGTGTTCTTTAGCAGCCTTGGCTTCATATGGTTTAAAAGTCCGTATGGCTTTATTAAGGACGATAGCCGTTTTTAAGTCTAGTTGATTATCGGAAATTTTCTCTTTCAAATATTGTTTCATAAGCTTTATTTTATCAATAATGAGAGAGAAAAACAAGAACTTACATTTTATAGGAAAAGATTCTTAGAATGTTCCCGTCTTCACTTGTAATAAAGAAGGAGAGATGGTAAAATAGACGAGTGAAACTAAGACAGAAAAAAGCAAAAAACAAGCTACTTTTACAGTATGGAATCGGCATTGCTCTGGTAGTACTAGTCATGACCACTTCCTTCCTTTATCTGATATCACTTAGCATGAAACCCTATCAAGATGCTAGAGTTGAGGGAGAAAAACTAGCCAAGCAGTATGCAGAATTGGAAAAGGCAGATCAGGTTGATTTTTATAATGGACTAGAAGGTTATTACAGCGTTTTAGGACATAATAAAAAGCAAGAGGCCATTGCCGTACTGATTGAAAAGAATGACCACAAGATTTATGTTTATCAGCTTGATAAAGGGATTTCTCAAGACAAGGCAGCGACGATTTCGAGGGAAAAAGGAGCTAGCGACATTGACAAGATCACCTTTGGTCGTTATCAGGACAAGCCGATTTGGGAAGTTAAGTCAGGAAACCAGTACTATCTGGTTGACTTTGAAACAGGAGCAGTGATCCAATAAGGAGGGCATATGAAACTATCCAAACGTGTACTAGAAATGGAAGAAAGCGTCACTCTAGCCAGTGATGCAAGAGCCAAATCATTAAAAGCTCAGGGAAAGGATGTTCTTTTCTTAACCTTGGGACAGCCTGATTTTCATACTCCTGAAAACATTCAGGATGCAGCGATAGAAGCGATTCGGGATGGACGAGCTTCCTTTTATACAGTTGCTTCAGGCCTACCAGAGTTAAAAGCGGCGGTTAATACCTATTTTGAACGCTATTATGGGTATTCTGTTGCAGCCAACGAGGTTACCTTTGCCACTGGTGCTAAGTTCTCTCTCTACACCTTCTTTATGGCTGTGGTCAATCCAGGTGATGAGGTCATCATTCCTACACCATACTGGGTCAGCTATGGAGACCAGGTCAAGATGGCAGAAGGTGTGCCAGTCTTTGTCCAGGCTAAGGAAGACAATCACTTTAAAGTGACTGTTGAGCAGTTAGAAGCAGCTCGTACAGATAAGACCAAGGTCTTGGTTCTCAATTCGCCATCGAATCCGACTGGTATGATTTACTCTCGTGAGGAACTCTTGGCTATCGGAAATTGGGCTGTTGCGCATGATGTCCTTATCCTAGCAGATGATATTTACGGTCGTCTGGTTTATAACGGGAACGAATTTGTTCCAATTTCTAGTCTGTCAGAAGCCATTCGCAAGCAAACCATCGTGATTAACGGTGTATCTAAGGCCTATGCCATGACTGGTTGGCGGGTAGGTTATGCTGTGGGAAATCCTGAAATTATCGCTGCTATGAGCAAATTGACAGGACAAACAACCTCAAACCTGACTGCTGTATCACAATATGCTACCATTGAAGCCCTGACTGGACCACAAGACTCCGTCGAAACCATGCGCCAGGCATTTGAGGAACGTTTGAATACCATTTATCCTCTCTTGTGCCAAGTTCCAGGATTTGAAGTTGTCAAGCCCCAAGGAGCCTTCTATCTATTCCCAAATGTTAAAAAAGCGATGGAGATGAAGGGTTATACCGATGTGACGGACTTTACAACAGCTATTCTCGAAGAAGTCGGCCTTGCCTTGATTACAGGAGCTGGATTTGGAGCACCAGAAAATGTTCGTCTCAGCTATGCTACAGACTTGGATACATTAAAAGAAGCTATTCGTCGCTTGCATCAATTTATGGAAAAATAAAACTTAGAATCTTCGTCATTCTGACGAAGATTTTTTGTATCGAAAATCTCGCGATTTTTCTCTAGTAGAACCTAGCTATCGCAGTCTATTTATGGTAAAATAGTGGGTAATGACGTCTTCGGACAAGTTAAACGAAAAAAGGAAGATAGATTATGACAAAACGTGTAACAATTATCGATGTAAAAGACTACGTTGGTCAAGAAGTGACCATCGGAGCCTGGGTTGCCAACAAATCAGGAAAAGGGAAAATTGCCTTCTTGCAATTGCGTGATGGAACAGCCTTCTTCCAAGGTGTAGCCTTTAAACCAAACTTTGTAGAAAAATTTGGTGAAGAAGTGGGACTTGAGAAGTTTGATGTCATCAAACGCCTAAGCCAAGAAACTTCTGTTTATGTGACAGGAATTGTCAAAGAAGACGAACGTTCTAAGTTTGGCTATGAGTTGGATATTACAGACATCGAAGTGATTGGTGAATCTCAAGACTACCCAATCACACCAAAAGAACACGGAACAGACTTCTTGATGGACAACCGTCACTTGTGGCTCCGCTCTCGTAAGCAAGTGGCTGTGATGCAAATCCGTAACGCCATCATCTATGCAACTTATGAGTTCTTTGATAAGAACGGCTTCATGAAGTTTGATAGCCCTATTCTTTCAGGAAACGCAGCAGAAGATTCAACAGAACTCTTTGAAACAGACTACTTTGGAACACCAGCCTACTTGAGTCAATCAGGTCAGCTTTACCTAGAAGCAGGGGCTATGGCTCTTGGTCGTGTATTTGACTTTGGTCCAGTATTCCGTGCTGAAAAATCAAAAACACGCCGTCACTTGACTGAGTTCTGGATGATGGATGCGGAGTACTCCTACTTGACACACGATGAGTCACTTGACTTGCAAGAAGCTTATGTGAAAGCTCTTCTTCAAGGTGTCCTTGATCGTGCGCCTCAAGCCTTGGAAACCTTGGAACGTGATACAGAGCTCTTGAAACGCTACATTGCAGAGCCTTTCAAACGCATTACTTACGATCAAGCCATTGACCTCTTGCAAGAGCATGAAAACGATGAAGATGCAGACTACGAGCATCTTGAGCATGGCGATGACTTTGGTTCACCACACGAAACATGGATTTCAAACCACTTTGGTGTGCCAACATTTGTCATGAACTACCCAGCAGCTATCAAGGCCTTCTACATGAAACCAGTTCCTGGAAATCCAGAGCGCGTACTTTGTGCAGACTTGCTTGCACCAGAAGGATATGGAGAAATCATCGGTGGTTCTATGCGTGAGGAAGACTACGATGCCCTTGTCGCTAAAATGGAAGAACTGGGCATGGATCGTACAGAATATGAATTCTACCTTGACCTTCGTAAATATGGTACAGTACCACACGGAGGATTTGGTATCGGTATTGAACGTATGGTCACTTTCGCAGCAGGTACAAAACACATCCGTGAAGCTATTCCATTCCCACGTATGTTACACCGTATCAAACCATAAACTAGTAAAAAGAAGATATTTTCATCTTCTTTTTTCACTTTTATCTTGCTATCTATCAGTTTTTCTAGTATAATAGTTTATTGTGAGCAAACCTCACTTACCCCTTGCAAAGACTAGGGGTCATTAGACCAAAAGGAGGAACATATCAATGGCTAAATACGAAATTCTTTATATTATTCGTCCAAACATTGAAGAAGAAGCGAAAAACGCTTTGGTAGCACGTTTTGACTCTATCTTGACTGACAACGGTGCAACTGTTGTTGAATCAAAATCATGGGAAAAACGTCGTCTTGCATACGAAATCCAAGATTTCCGTGAAGGACTTTACCACATCGTTAACGTTGAAGCAAACGACGACGCAGCTCTTAAAGAGTTTGACCGTCTTTCAAAAATCAACACTGACATTCTTCGTCACATGATCGTCAAACTTGACGCGTAAGAAGGTAAATTATGATTAACAATGTTGTACTTGTAGGGCGTATGACACGTGACGCTGAGTTGCGTTATACCCCATCAAATGTAGCAGTTGCGACTTTTACTCTTGCAGTAAACCGTACATTTAAGAGTCAAAATGGCGAACGTGAGGCTGATTTCATCAATGTCGTTATGTGGCGCCAACAGGCTGAAAATCTTGCTAACTGGGCTAAAAAAGGCTCTCTTATCGGGATCACAGGCCGTATCCAGACTCGTAGTTACGATAACCAGCAAGGACAACGTGTCTACGTAACAGAAGTCGTGGCTGAGAATTTCCAAATGTTGGAAAGCCGCGGAGTGCGTGAAGGACATTCAGGTGGCGCTTATTCTGCACCAACTGCTGGCCAATCAGCACCTGCAAACCCAGTACCAGACTTTTCACGTTCTGAAAATCCATTCGGAGCAACCAATCCATTGGACATTTCAGATGATGATTTACCATTCTAATGGACAATTAATACTATAAAGGAGAAAAAACATGGCTCAACAACGTCGTGGCGGATTCAAACGCCGTAAAAAAGTTGATTACATCGCAGCAAACAAAATTGAATATGTTGATTACAAAGATACTGAGCTTCTTAGCCGTTTCGTTTCAGAACGTGGGAAAATCCTTCCTCGTCGTGTAACAGGAACTTCAGCTAAAAACCAACGTAAAGTAACAACAGCTATTAAACGCGCTCGCGTAATGGCTTTGATGCCTTTCGTAAACGAAGATTAAAGAAAAGACCCTTACGGGTCTTTTTTTCACGAGCATGGAAATGAGAGAGCGAGTTGAGGTCCGGGGGACCTCTTTTTCATAAGCTCGGAAATAAGAAAGCGAATTAAGACCCTTACGGGTCTTTTTTCACGAGCATGGAAATGAGAAGGCGAGTTCGGTCTGGGTGGACCTCTTTTTCAGATTTTTATGGGACTTTGTTAGAAAGGATTCCCTGTTGACCTAGTAAGATTCTTTTATCTTACTAGGTTTTTCTTTTAATCTTTATTATCGTGCTATAATGGTAGGAGAAAGCTATAAAGGAGCAACTTATGAAGACGACATGTTCAATTAGAAAAATGCAAGAATCTGACATAAAAGATCTATCTCGAGGATTTATCAGCCAAGGTTGGCCAAGTAGAGAGGAGATTTTAACTCGATACTTTAAGGAGCAAGAAAGTGGGGAGAGAGAAGTCTTAGTTGCAGAGGTTGAGGGTGCTGTAGCGGGTTATATCACAATTTTGCCCTGCGCTAAGCAGGGGCCTTTTGCTGGAATGGCTCCAGAACTTTCAGATTTCAATGTCTTTGAACCCTTTCAAAATCAAGGTATTGGAAATCTCTTGCTGGAAGAAGCAGAAAAACGAGTTAGGCTCATATCGGATAAGGTGACTCTTGGTGTTGGGCTCCATTCAGGGTATGGACCTGCCCAGAGATTGTACATCAAACGAGGCTATATTCCAGATGGGACGGGTGTTTGGTATCAGAACCATCAACCGGCCATGAATGCGGTTTGTGAAGATATAGGAGAATTGGTCTTGTATCTGTCGAAAAATTTGTTTTAAGACAGATTTTATAAGATTTAAATTTTAAATATAGTAAACAATCACAGTCCCTTTTTCATTCGAAAAAGGGATTTTTTTGTTTGAAATTGTTTGATTTATTCCTCAAAGTGGTAAAATATAATTGTTTGAAATATCAAGATAAAAATAAATATCGAAAAAAACATATAAGGTTTAGTTTTTTAAAATACGGATTCTTTTGAAAAGTCTTAAAATTTCCTAAAATAAGGCTTTTTAAAGGTTGTAAATAAAATTGTTACAAAAAGGTTACAAATTGTTAAAATTAAATGAAATGCAATAATATAATTTGGAAAAAATTTGACATATAAATTAATTGACGGTAAAATAATTAAGATAATCAAATTAATTGATTTGCGCAATAATTCGATATAAAGATTAATCTGATGTGTCAAATTTTATTATAGTAGAAGGATAGCATAATGAAGAAACTGAAAGTGATGGTTGTTTTTGGAACACGACCAGAAGCTATTAAAATGGCCCCTTTAGTGTTAGAATTGCAAAAACATAGTGACAGCATTGAGACAATCACAGTTGTGACAGCTCAGCATCGTCAAATGCTAGATCAAGTTCTTGAAACTTTTAGCATCGAGCCACATTATGACCTGGATATTATGGGGAAAAATCAATCCCTCTTAGATATTACTGGAAAAATTTTAGAAAAGTTTGATCCAGTTGTTAAGCAAGAACTTCCAGATATGATTCTTGTTCATGGAGATACAACGACAACTTTTGCAGCAAGTTTAGTTGCTTTCTATAATCAGGTACGTATCGGCCACGTTGAAGCTGGTCTAAGGACCTTTGATAAGTATTCTCCTTTTCCAGAAGAAATGAATCGTCAGATGACTGATAACCTAGCGGATCTTTATTTTGCTCCAACTAGTGAGAGTAAAGAAAATCTCCTCAAGGAAAATCACCCTGAGTCTGCTATTGTCATTACGGGAAATACAGCCATTGATGCCTTGAAACTAACCGTTCAATCGGATTACTATCATGAAGTTCTAGATCAATTGGATCCAGATAAGAAACTTGTATTGGTAACCATGCACCGTCGTGAGAATCAAGGTCAACCAATGAGAAATGTCTTTACAGCTTTACGTGAGATGGTCGATCTTCATCAGGAAATTGAAGTTGTTTATCCTGTTCATCTTAGCCCTGCTGTGCAAGAAGCAGCAAAGGATATTCTAGCTGGTCATGACCGCATTCACTTGATTGAGCCTTTAGATGTAGTTGATTTTCATAATTTGGCTTCAAGAAGCTATTTTATCATGACTGACTCTGGAGGTGTTCAGGAAGAGGCGCCTTCTCTCGGCAAACCTGTCCTTGTTCTTCGTGACACGACGGAACGTCCAGAAGGTGTTCGTGCAGGAACCTTGAAGCTAGTTGGTACGAATCCAGTACGTGTCAAAGACGCTATGGCAGCACTCTTAACAGATGAAACTCTTTATAGACAAATGTCTCAGGCACCAAATCCTTATGGAGATGGAAGAGCCTCTGAACGAATCGTACAATCCATTCAACAGTACTTTGGGGCAGCAACTTCTGTATCTGAATTCAAAGGGGGGAAATAAGATAAAATGAAAAATTGGAGTCAATTTAAAAACTGGCTTATGGCTTTGCTTGCTTGTGAGGTCATTCTTTTGGTGCTTTGTTTTTTGTATGCTCGAGCAATCATTTTAGAACAAATCTTGTTTTTAGCTTTAGCCTTGTTTGCAGTGTTGGTATTATCTGACCTTTTACTTACTTGGACCCTTATCTTAGCATTTGGTTTTGGACTTATCGTTTTGGTTGCGGGTGTGGTTTATATCCCAATCATTCAACTGATCTTCTTATTAATCAGTTTTCCAATTTTGATTGGGATTCTACTTAAGGTTCGTTATTATTTCTTCAAGGTGACCTCAAAGGTCCAAGAACAGGAAGACGAAGCTCGAGCAGATTACCAAGCGATGGTCACTGAACAAAGTGATGTGATGGTACAGTCCTTATTGATTCATTGGGCACATGAAGATTTGTTCTTCCAGATTAAACCGAAAGAACATAACCAGATGCTCAGTCGTATTCAAGAGGGAATTGCTCAGGAATTGAGCTACAATGATAAACTCTATTACGTTTCGGATGGTAATTTTCTCGTTCTATCGAGTAGTAGCCAACATTCTTTGAAGGAACTTTATTTGAATGGTTTGCAGGAGAAACTGAGCAGTTTAGTTTTTCATGGAGAAGATGGCAATCAAGGAATTCAGTTCCAAACAGGCTATTTGGTGATTAACTCTGATAATAAAGATAAATACCAAGACTACACGGATGTCGCCAGTCATCTCAAACGTCAACTAGAGACAGATGTAATTGTAGAATATTAGGAGGGAAACATGACTTTAACCGAACTATTTTTTGGTATTGCTTTGGGACTCAGTCTCGTCTTTGGCATTTGTTTTATCATACTATTTATTGCATACAATATTCTTTACCATCGAGTGAACAAAAATTTTAAGGCGGTGAATCATGATTAGTCAAATGTTAATGATTTTTACCTTGCTTACAATTTGGATTTCTCTAGCATGGGGCTTGGTAATTCTCTTTTCGGCAGTACACTTTTGGTTTAAACACAGTGATTTTCGTGTAGACACTTCGCCGCTACCTTATTATCCTAAGGTCACCATTGTTGTTCCTGCTCATAATGAGGATGTGGTTATTGCCCAAACGGCAAAAGCTATCTTGGACATGAATTATCCTCACGACCGTGTGGAATTGCTTCTATTTGCGGATAACTGTTCGGATAACACCTATGCAGAATGTTTGTCTGTACAAGCCATGCCTGAATATGCAGGAAGAAATCTGACTATTATCGACCGTACTGGTACGGGAGGAAAAGCGGGCGTTCTAAACGATGCTTTGGAGATGGCAACAGGCGAATACATCTGTGTCTATGATGCGGATGCCATGCCTGAAAAGAACGCCCTTTATTTCCTTGTCAAAGAAGTGATGAAGGACCCAGAACGTCATGTGGCATCTTTCGGCCGCAACAAGACTCGAAATGCCAATCAAAATTTCTTGACTCGTTGTATCAACCAGGAGATTGTTGTTACTCAGCGCGTGCACCACGTTGGGATGTGGCATCTCTTTAAAATTGGGCGTATCCCAGGAACCAACTTTATCATTCAAACCGACTTTGTAAAGAGTATCGGTGGTTGGAAAAATGGTGCCTTGACAGAGGATACCGATATTTCCTTCAAAATCATGCAGAGTGGTAAATTGATTGCCCTTGCCTATAATTCAGAGGCTTTCCAACAAGAACCTGAGACCTTAAAGAGTTACTATATGCAGCGTAAACGTTGGGCAAAAGGAAATTATGAAGTTGTTCTCTCGAACTTTAAGCATTTATTTGGCAGAGCAAACTGGCGCGTTAAACTAGAAGTCTTTAACTATTCTTGTGTTTTCTTTTGGTTTAACTTTGCCATTGTCCTATCGGATTTGATTTTCCTAGCGAATGTGCTAGCAATCTGCCTTAATCTTTTCTTCCCAGATGTCAGGGTTCCATTTGCTTTTGATGCGGACAATATTTACATCGCCCAGCTCATGCTCTTTAACTGGATACTCATGATTGGTCTCTATTTGATGCAAATTATGACAGCATTGGCAAGTCAATTTGGACAAGCTACTACAAAGCAAATCTGGTTGGCTTTGGCTGCCTATTTCACTTATGCACAGATGTTTATCGTTGTTTCCATTGATTCCATTTCTTCAATCGTTCTGGACAAGGTACTCCGACGAAAAGAAACCAAGTGGGTTAAAACCAAGCGATTTGCAGGATAGGAGGTTCTATGAAAACGAATAAATTAAAATATGTCTGGTTTGTGCTCATCCTTTCTATCTTTTGTTTAGCCTTGTTTTTAGTAAGAGGAAGGACTAAAATCGAGATGCGGAATCGAATTTACAGCCAATGGAGCCAGCAGTTTCTTGTTACAAAAGGCGATCAGTCTTATGTTCGTACGATGAATGATTCTGAGGAAACAACAGTTTTATCAGAGGCCCAAAGTTACGGCATGCTCATAACGGTTTTAGCAGCCCAAAAAGGGCAAGCAACACAAGCAGATTTTGATAACCTTTATCGCTATTACCAAAATCATCGTATCGAGGGAACGCAGTTGATGTCTTGGAAGCAAGTGATCAAAAATGATAGCGAAACGGTCGAGAAACAAAATGCAACTGATGGAGATCTCTATATCGCTTATTCTTTGATTGAAGCTGCCAAGCAGTGGCCAGATAAGGCGCAGGAATATCAAGAGCAAGCTAAAAAAATCTTAGATGATATCCTTAAATACAATTACAATGAAGAGACAGGTGTCCTAACAGTAGGAAACTGGGCCAACAAGGATTCCAATTATTATTACTTGATGCGGACGTCTGATACTCTTCCTCACTATTTCCAATCTTTCTATGATCTGACTGGAAACAAACAGTGGTTAGATGTTAAGGATAAGATGCTTGGGCAATTGGAGCAAATCAGTTCTCATTCTGAAACGGGCCTCTTACCAGACTTTATCTGGGCTGAGAAGTCTGGGGCACGTCTTGTTGATGCCAACACTATCGAATCTCAGTATGATGGAGCGTACTCTTATAACGCTTGTCGTTTGCCTTATCACTTGTCACAGAGCCAGGATGAAAGAAGCCAAAAACTCGTTCAAAAGATGATGGATTTCTTTATGAAAGAGCAACGTATCTATGCTGGTTATGACTTGAACGGAACGGCCCTCAATCAATACCAGGCAGGTAGTTTTTTGGCCCCTATTACCTATGCGTCTGACAAGGGAGAAGGTTATCTGAAACTTCTTCAACAAAATAAATACATTTTCACACAAGAATTACCTATAGAGAGCTACTATGATGCAACGATGATTACCATGATTGCTCTAGAGATGTTCTAGGATGAAAAGAGAGGGCTAGTTTTACTAGCTCTCTTTTTGATAGGATTTTCATCTTTTTTCAAAAAAGGAATTTCATCAGCTTTATGGTATAATGGAAAGAGTGATGGAAAAGAGGTAGAGAGATGGATGCGAAATTAAAATACAAGGCAAAGAAGATTAAAATCGTCTTTTTTGATATCGACGATACCTTGCGTACGTCAAAGACAGGTTTTATTCCAGCTACAATTCCCACTGTCTTTAAACAGTTGCGTGAAAAAGGAATTTTAACAGGAATCGCCTCTGGACGTGGTATTTTCGGTGTTGTTCCAGAGATTCGTGAGCTCAAACCTGACTTTTTTGTAACCCTAAATGGGGCTTATATCGAAGATAAAAAAGGCCAGGTCATTTATCAACATCAGATTGAGAAGTCAGATGTTGAGGAGTACATTTCTTGGACGAAGGAAGAGGGAATTGAGTATGGTTTAGTTGGAAGTCATTCTGCTAAACTCTCCACGCGAACAGAACTGATCAGTGAAGCTATTGATCCGATTTATCCAAACTTGGATGTGGATCCTAACTTCCATGAAAAAACGGATATATACCAGATGTGGACCTTTGAGGATAAAGGGGCTGATTTGCACCTACCAGAGTCTTTATCGGATAAACTTCGCATGGTGCGTTGGCATGAACATTCATCTGATATCGTGCCGATTTCAGGATCCAAAGCAACTGGTGTAGCCAAGGTGGTAGAACATATAGGCTTGAAACCAGAGAATGTCATGGTCTTTGGGGATGGTCTCAATGACTTGGAACTCTTTGATTATGCTGGAATCAGTATTGCTATGGGTGTTTCCCATGATAAAATCAAAGAAAAAGCAGATTATATTACAAAAACAGTAGAAGAAGATGGCATTTTTGATGCCTTAGAAGGATTTGGTATGGTAGAAAAAGAATTGCATTTCCCACAAGTAGACATTGAAACAGTAGAAGGTCCTCTTGCGACCATTAAAACAAATCACGGAGACTTGCGTATCAAGCTCTTCCCTGAACAGGCTCCTAAAACAGTGGCTAACTTTGTTGCTCTGTCAAAAGACGGTTACTATGATGGTGTGATTTTCCACCGAATTATCAAGGACTTTATGATCCAAGGTGGAGACCCAACTGGTACTGGTATGGGTGGTGAGTCAATCTACGGCGACTCTTTTGAAGATGAATTTTCAGAAGAACTCTACAATATCCGTGGTGCCCTTTCTATGGCCAATGCTGGTCCAAATACCAATGGTAGCCAGTTCTTTATCGTGCAAAACCAACATTTGCCATACTCTAAGAAAGAGATTGCGCGTGGTGGCTGGCCAGAACCAATAGCTGAGATTTATGCAGAACAAGGTGGAACTCCTCACCTTGACCGTCGTCATACTGTTTTCGGGCAGTTGCTAGATGCTGAATCTTTTGCGGTCTTGGATGCCATTGCAGCTGTTGAGACAGGTGCAATGGACAAGCCAGTTGAAGATGTAGTAATTGAAACGATTGAAATTGAGGACTAGAATGAAAATTGGTGATAAGCTGACTGGGCGTATTACAGGAATTCAGCCCTACGGTGCCTTTGTTGAGTTAGAGACAGGGGTGACAGGGCTGATTCACATCTCGGAGATTCGGACGGGATTTATTGAAAATATTTATGACATTTTAAAAATTGGCGATGAAGTCCAAGTTCAGGTGGTGGATTTTGACGAATACACTGGGAAGGCCAGTCTTTCTATCCGTACCTTGGAAGAGGAAAAACATCAATTGCCAAGACGGAGACGTTTTTCAAATGATCGGATCAAGCACGGTTTTGCGCCACTTGGACGTATGATGCCTGTTTGGACGCGTGAGGCATTAGAACATTTAAAGAAGAAGCCATAAATACGATTATCTAAATTGTTTGGACTATTAACATAATTTGATATAATGAAAGTATGAAAGAAGAACAATTATTAAAATCAGGAGAGCGAATCAACCAGCTCTTTTCGACAGATATCAAGATCATCCAAAATAGAGAGGTGTTTAGCTATTCGGTGGATAGTGTTCTTTTATCACGCTTTCCTCGATTCCCTAAACGGGGTTTAATTGTGGACTTTTGTGCTGGAAATGGTGCAGTGGGACTTTTTGCAAGTTCACGTACTCAGGCGCGGATAATATCTGTAGAAATTCAGGAGCGCTTGGCGGATATGGCAGAGCGTTCGGTTCAGTTGAATGGCCTGGAAGAGCAGATGCGGGTCATCTGCGATGATTTGAAAAATATGCCTGCGCACATTCAGGGAAGTAAGGTGGATATGATCTTGTGTAATCCGCCTTATTTCAAGGTGGATCCTCATTCCAATCTCAACGAGAGTGAACACTACCTCCTAGCAAGACACGAAATTGCGACGAACCTAGAAGAAATCTGTCGAAGTGCTCAGAGTATTCTCAAGTCTAATGGTCGTTTGGCCATGGTTCATCGTCCAGATCGGCTCTTGGATATCCTAGATATGCTCAAACGCCACAATTTGGCACCCAAGCGCCTGCAATTTGTCTATCCTAAACGAGAAAAGGAAGCCAATATGCTTTTAATCGAAGCTATCAAGGATGGATCGACGAGTGGCTTCAAGGTCTTGCCACCACTCATTGTTCACAATGATGATGGTTCTTATACGTCAGAAATTCAAGAGATTTACTATGGATCATAAGGCTTATATGTATGTGGTGGAGTGCCGTGACGGTTCTTACTATACTGGTTACACGACAGATGTGAAGAAACGCCTTGCCGTTCATAATAGTGGTAAGGGGGCCAAATATACCCGAGCTCGCTTACCAGTCAAACTCATCTATGTAGAGGGTTTTGCTAGCAAGGAAGAAGCCATGTCAGCAGAAGCTCTTCTCAAACGAAAGAAACGTCCACAGAAAGAACGATTTCTATCCGAAAATCAAGAGAAAAATCTAGTTAACGATATTGATGTCTAATGAGGAGTCCTTTGACTCCTCTTACTTTTGTCAAAAGAGGAAAAAAGTGCTAAAATAAGATGAATAAATTTAAAGAGGTATTATAATGTCAAAGATTCTAGTATTTGGTCACCAAAATCCCGACTCAGATGCCATCGGGTCATCTGTAGCCTTTGCTTATCTTGCAAAAGAGGCTTATGGATTGGACACAGAAGCAGTAGCACTTGGAACACCAAACGAAGAAACAGCCTATGTATTGAACTATTTTGGTGTTGAAGCACCACGCGTCATCACATCTGCTAAAGCAGAAGGTGCAGAGCAAGTTATCTTAACGGACCACAATGAATTCCAACAGTCTGTATCAGATATCGCTGAAGTAGAAGTTTATGGTGTTGTAGACCACCACCGTGTAGCTAACTTTGAAACTGCAAGCCCACTCTACATGCGCTTGGAACCAGTTGGATCTGCATCTTCAATCGTTTACCGCATGTTCAAAGAACACGGTGTAGCAGTTCCTAAAGAAATTGCAGGTTTGATGCTGTCAGGTTTGATTTCAGATACCCTTCTTTTGAAATCGCCAACAACTCACCCATCTGATAAAGTCATTGCTCCTGAATTAGCAGAATTGGCAGGCGTGAACTTGGAAGAGTACGGTCTTGCTATGCTCAAGGCTGGTACAAACTTGGCCAGCAAATCTGCTGAAGAATTGATTGACATCGATGCTAAGACTTTTGAACTCAACGGAAATAAGGTTCGTGTTGCCCAAGTGAATACAGTTGATATTGCTGAAGTCTTGGAACGCCAAGCTGAAATTGAAGCTGCAATGCAAGCTGCCAATACAGCAAATGGCTACTCTGACTTTGTCTTGATGATTACAGATATCGTTAACTCAAATTCAGAAATCCTTGCTCTTGGATCAAACATGGACAAGGTGGAAGCAGCCTTTAACTTCAAACTTGAAAACAACCATGCTTTCCTTCCAGGTGCCGTTTCACGTAAGAAACAAGTGGTGCCTCAGTTGACAGAAAGCTTTAATGGCTAATATTTAAGGAATATTTGGAACTGTTAATTTGACTATTTATAGAAAGTGATAGCATGATGCGATTGATTGAAGGACTACGCTTTTTGGTTGAGGTTGTGGCAATCCTTGGTCTTTTCTCCGTGTCTGTGATACAAATTTCTTGGCTAGAAAAATTCCTATTTTTTCTTCTAGCAGTTCTATTAATCTTATTTTGGGCGCGATATATGGCACCAAAATCTCCACATGCTTTTAAAAAATGGCATCGCCTCATTGCTGAGATATCGATTTTTATTTTAGTTAGTGGTAGTTTTTGGTATTTGTATGGATTGCAAATAGGAATCTTCTACTTAGCTCTTTCTTTTGGAAGTTTGGTGCTACTTTATTATTTTCAGCTAGAGTGATTCTTATAATATAGTTAATGAATTATTTAAATGGTAATTATTTGACTAGAGATTGACACGGGAAAACGATGTTTTCCTTATAGCTAAAGGGGTTTCGGCTCCTTTTTTTCTAGGAGAGAAAGATGTTAGAAAATGGTGATTTGATTTTTGTGAAGGATCTTTCAGATATGGGGCAGGCTATCCAGGCTTCTACTGGGAACTATAGTCATGTAGCCATCTTTTTGGACGGTTTCATCTACCATGCTAGTGGGCAAGCAGGTGTCGTCTGTCAAAAACCGGCTGAATTTTTTGAACCGACTCATCTTTACGACCTTTATGTCTATCCAAAGCTGGAAGCTGACTTGGTAAAGGAGAGAGCTAGCAAACATTTAGGTGCCCCCTATAATAGCTCGTTTTATCCAGATGGTTCTGGCTTTTACTGCTCCCAGTACATCGCTGAAATCCTACCGATTTTTGAGAGCGTATCGATGAAATTTGGGGATGGAGAGCAGGAGATTAGTGATTTTTGGAGGGACTATTACAGGAAACTCGAACTTCCTGTGCCCCTGAATCAACCAGGGACCAATCCTAGTCAACTAGCAGCATCCCCTCTTTTAGAATGTAAAGAAAGGAATCTTCATGATTCAGATTTTTAATCCCTCTCGTTTGACTCGGCAGCCATTTTTTATAGATTTGGTGGACTATCTGGACCAGCATGACGATGTGATCCTTCGAGAAATCAAGGCCCAGTTTCCAGATGTAGCAGTTGATAAACTCATGGAAGAGTATATAAAGGCAGGCTTGATCCGAAGGGAAAACAAACGTTATTCCCTTAATCTCCCTTTTCTAGAATCAATGGACAGTCTGGTCCTTGACCAAGAGATTTTTGTCAGAGAGGATAGTCCAGTCTATCAAGCTTTGCTGAAAAAGACTTTTGAGACAGAATTGCGCAATCAAACCAATGCAGCCATTTTAGTCGAACATACGGACTTTGCAAGAGAAAAGATGACCTTGTCCAATTATTTCTACAAGGTCAAGAATCAATATCCTTTGACAGAAAAACAGCAAGAACTCTATGCCATTTTAGGAGATGTCAATCCTGAGTATGCTCTCAAATATATGACGACGTTTTTGCTCAAGTTCCTCAAAAAGAACCAGCTTATGCAGAAACGGCGTGATATCTTCGTTGAGAGTTTAGTCGTCTTGGGTTATATTGTTCAAAACGAAGAAGGGAAGTATGAGTTGGCTGTTGATTTCGACAAGGAACGCTTGATTTTCTATTTGTCTTAATTGCTTGCTTTTGAGCAGATTGTTTGACTTTACTAAAGAATAAGCATAAACTAAATGTAAGCGATAACGTTTATCGTATTAAAAGCAAAGGAGACAGAGCTATGTCACTTGAAAATAAATTGGATCAAGCAACTGGTGCTATCAAAGAAGGATTTGGGAAAGTTACTGGTGATAGCAAAACTGAAGCAGAAGGTGCTGTAGAAAAAACAGTTGCCAAAGCAAAAGAAGTTGTAGAAGATGCTAAAGGTGCTGTAGAAGGTGCCGTTGAAGGTCTTAAAAATTCATTTAAAAAAGAAGACTAAAAAAATCAAGGGAATGTTTCCCTTGATTTTTTTTATAGATAACGTTCTGCGATAGCTGCGTCTCCAGGATAGTCTTCTTTCTTTCCTTGGACGATTTGGTAACAATCAGCTCCCTTGCCTGCAATAATCACAGCATCGAGTTCTCGATTTGTGATGGCCATGGCTGCCTTGATGGCTTCTTCACGATCGGCAATCTTTTCAACAGGATGACTGATATAGCTACTGATTTCTTCAGCAATGACCATTGGATCCTCATAGTTGGGGTCATCAGCGGTGAGAAAGACATGAATCTCAGGGTGTTGATTGAGGAGGAGTCCAAAGTCTTTGCGACGACTTTCACCCTTGTTTCCAGTCGAACCGAGAACCAGAGCAATCTTTCCAGTTTGATGAGTTTCAACAACAGAAATCAGTTTTTTCAGACTGTCACCATTGTGGGCGTAGTCGATGAAGACCTTGGCTCCATTTTTCTGAGTGAGAACTTCCATACGTCCAGGGACGCGGGTTGCAGCGATCCCTTTTTTGATATCTTCAAGACTGGCACCTAGACGAAGACAGGCAAGTCCTGCAGCAACTGCATTTTCTTGGTTAAAGTGGCCGATGAGTTGGATATCATAATCACCAGCGAGTTTACCTGTAGCGGAAAAGCTAAAGGCTTTGGAGTTCTCGATTTGGTTACTTGACTGGCTACCATAGAAGTCATGTTCTTGATCTTCCACTTGTTCTTTCAATACAGAAAAATGGTCCATGTCGCTATTAATGACAACTGCTCGGCTATTTTTCATCAAGAGACGTTTGTGGTAGAAGTAATCTTCAAAGCTTGGATGCTCAATCGGACCGATATGGTCAGGAGTGATGTTAAGAAAGACACCTACATCAAAGGTCAGACCATAGACTCGATGAACAAGATAGGCTTGGCTAGAGACTTCCATTACAAGATGGGTTCTTCCATTTTTAACAGCCTGAGCCATCATGTCGAAAAGATCGATATTTTCAGGCGTTGAGAAGGAAGATTTAAAGAAGGTCTCGCCATCCAAAGTTGTGTTCATAGTTGACAAGAGGGCTGTTGGGTAGCGTTGAGATAGGATGTGGTAAGCAAAGTACGCTGCTGTCGTCTTTCCTTTTGTCCCTGTGAAAGCGAGAATTTTGAGTTTCTTTTGTGGATTGCCGTAAAATTCCATCGCAATCAAACTCATGGCTTTTTTGATATCGTTCACAACGATGACGGGGATACCAACCTCGTAGTCCTTTTCTGCGACATACCAGGCTAAGCCCTGACTTATAGCAGATAGGAGGTATTCTTTTTTAAAAGCAGCGCCTTTTGCAAAAAAAAGAGTGCCTTCTTTTACTTTTCGACTGTCGTAACTGATGCTGTCAAAAACAACTTCACTGTAGTTGTAGTGGTAATGTCCTTGGTCAACAATCTCACGAAAAAGGCCATCTTTCTTTAAAATATCTAATACGGTTTCAATCTTAATCATACTTTCTATTATAAACTTCACGCCCGAATTTTACAAGTAACAAGGAAAAGTTTATAATGGAAGATAAGGAACTTTTCCTAGTTATCAAAATTGAATGAGGAAGCTATGTCTAACGAAAACAATCACCAGCAAGCCCAGATGTTGCGAGGGACTGCTTGGCTAACAGCTAGTAACTTTATTAGTCGCCTCCTTGGTGCTATCTACATTATTCCCTGGTATATCTGGATGGGGACTTATGCCGCTAAGGCCAATGGTCTCTTTACCATGGGCTACAATATTTACGCCTGGTTCTTGCTGATTTCGACAGCGGGTATCCCAGTTGCGGTCGCCAAACAAGTGGCTAAGTACAATACCATGCGAGAAGAAGAGCATAGCTTTGCCTTGATTCGGAGTTTCCTAAGCTTTATGACAGGCTTGGGCTTAGTCTTTGCCTTGGTCTTGTATCTCTTTTCTCCCTGGTTAGCAGATTTGTCAGGTGTGGGGAAAGACCTGATTCCCATCATGCAGAGCTTGGCTTGGGCGGTCTTGATTTTCCCATCTATGAGTGTCATCCGAGGATTCTTCCAAGGGATGAATAACCTCAAACCCTATGCTATGAGTCAAATCGCCGAGCAGGTGATCCGTGTTATCTGGATGTTGATGGCAACCTTCTTCATTATGAAGATGGGTTCTGGTGACTACTTATCAGCCGTTACCCAATCGACCTTTGCGGCCTTTGTGGGGATGGTGGCAAGTTTTGCAGTTTTGATCTACTTCCTTGCTCAAGAAGGTTTGCTTAAAAGAGTTTTTGAAACACGGGATAAAATCAATAGTAAGCGACTCTTAGTCGATACGATCAAGGAAGCCATTCCCTTTATCCTGACAGGATCAGCCATCCAACTCTTCCAGATTTTAGACCAGATGACCTTTATCAATAGTATGAAGTGGTTTACTAACTACAGCAATGAAGACTTGGTTGTCATGTTTTCTTATTTCTCTGCCAATCCTAATAAAATTACCATGATTTTAATCTCTGTGGGAGTTTCAATTGGGAGTGTCGGCTTGCCGCTGTTGACGGAAAACTATGTAAAAGGCGACTTACCGGCAGCAGCTCGCCTAGTCCAAGATAGTCTCACCATGCTCTTCTTATTTCTACTGCCGGCAACGGTTGGAGTGGTCATGGTAGGGGAGCCTCTTTATACAGTCTTTTACGGTAAGCCAGATAGTCTGGCCATGGGCTTATTTGTCTTTGCAGTTTTGCAGTCTACTATCCTAGGCTTGTATATGGTCTTGTCTCCTATGCTTCAGGCTATGTTCCGAAACCGCAAGGCAGTTCTTTACTTTATCTATGGTTCCATTGCTAAGATCGTCTTGCAATTGCCAACCATTGCTATTTTCCATAGTTACGGTCCCTTGATTTCAACGACTATCGGCTTGATTATTCCGAATGTCCTGATGTACCGAGACATCTGCCAGGTAACGGGTGCTCGTCGAAAGATAATCTTGAAGCGAACCATTTTGATTACCATCTTGACCCTTGTCATGTTTATCCTAGTTGGCTTCTTGCAGTGGCTACTCGGTTTTGTCTTCCAACCAAGTGGACGTTTTTGGAGTTTCCTTTATGTGGCTCTCATCGGAGGGCTTGGAGGAGGTCTTTATGGTTTGATGAGCCTACGGACACGACTCTTGGACAAGATAATTGGCAAAGCTCAAGCAGACCGCCTACGTACACGATTAAAAATATCGTAAAAAGATTTATAAATAAAAGTAATGAATTTAACCTTTCTTTAATAGAAAGGTTTTTATACTACATTTTTCTTAAAAAAAGAGAACTTTTTCTAAAATCAAGAGCAAAAAATATGCTTTTTTAAGTTTTTCTTCAGTAATCACTTGACTAAATAAAACTAAAGCTGTATAATAAGACAAAACTTTTAAACAGGAGGTTCTGGAAATGAAAAAGTCTAAGGCCAAGTATCTGACACTTGCAAGTGTCGTGTTAAGCGCAGGTATCTTACTGAGCGCATGTGGAAATTCAAGTAGCGCTACTAAAACATATAACTATGTTTATTCGAGCGATCCATCTAGTTTGAACTATCTTGCAGAAAACCGTGCAACAACCAATGACATCGTGACCAATTTGGTGGATGGGTTGATGGAAAATGACCAATACGGTAACTATGTTCCATCATTGGCAGAGGATTGGACTGTTTCTCAGGACGGTTTGACCTATACTTACAAATTGCGTAAGGATGCAAAATGGTATACTTATGAGGGTGAAGAATACGCCCCTGTAACGGCCCAAGACTTTGTGACAGGTTTGAAATATGCTGCTGATAAAAAATCCGAAGCCTTGTACCTTGTTCAAGACTCTGTAGCAGGTTTGGATGACTATATCAACGGGAAAACAACTGACTTTTCAACTGTCGGTGTTAAGGCGATTGACGACCAAACAGTTCAGTACACTTTGACACGTCCAGAATCTTATTGGAATTCTAAAACAACTTCAACCATTCTCTTCCCTGTCAATGCAGATTTCTTAAAATCAAAAGGGGATGACTTTGGTAAGGTAGACCCTTCTAGTATTTTGTACAATGGACCTTTCTTGATGAAATCTTTTGTTTCAAAATCTGTTATCGAATTCAAGAAAAATCCCAACTACTGGGATGAAAAAAATGTCTTTGTGGATGGTGTGAAATTGGCCTATTATGATGGTAGTGACCAAGATGCACTAGCACGTAACTTTGTAGAAGGAGTATACAGCTATGCGCGTCTCTACCCAAATAGCTCAAGCTTTGAAGGCATTAAAGAGAAGAACAAGGATAACATCATCTATAGTATGCAAAACGCAACTTCTTATTACTTGAACTTCAACTTGGACAGAAAGTCTTATAACTTCACGTCTAAATCTTCAGATATCGAAAAGAAATCAACCCAAGAAGCAGTTCTGAATAAAAACTTCCGTCAAGCCTTCAACTATGCTTATAACCGTACAGCCTATGGAGCACAATCTCAAGGGGAGGACGGAGCAACAAAGATTATTCGTAACTTGGTTGTACCTCCTACGTTTGTAAGTATCAACGGAAAAGACTTTGGCGATGTTGTTTCAGAAAAGATGGTCAACTATGGCCAAGAATGGCAAGGAATCAACTTTGCGGACGCACAAGATCCATACTACAATCCTGACAAGGCTAAAGCTAAATTTGCAGAAGCTAAGAAAGAATTGGAAGCTAAGGGTGTGCAATTCCCAATCCACTTGGATGTATCTGTAGACCAATCAGCTAAAAAAGGTGTACTTGAAGCAAGTTCTTTGAAACAATCCATCGAATCTGTTCTAGGAGCTGAGAATGTGGTTATCGATATCCAACAGCTATCAACAGATGACTTTGACAACTCTAGCTACCTAGCTCAAACCGCAGCTCAAAAAGACTTTGATATCTATAATGGCGGTTGGAGTGCTGACTACTTGGACCCATCAAGCTATCTTGATATCTTAAATGTCAATAACGGTGGTATGTTGCAAAACATTGGTCTAGAACCAGGTGAGGTCAATGACAAGGCTAAGGCGGTTGGTCTGGATACCTACACTCAAATGCTAGAAGAAGCGAACAAGGAGCAAGAACCAGCAAAACGTTATGAAAAATATGCTGAAATTCAAGCTTGGCTCGTTGATAGCGCCCTTGCAATTCCAAACGTTTCTCAGGGTGGAACACCGACCTTGAGAAAGACAGTTCCATTCTCATCACCATTCTCACAAGCTGGAAATAAGGGTGTCGAATCATACAAGTATCTCAAGTTACAAGATAAGACTGTAACGGCTGATGAGTATGAAAAAGCTAAAGAAAAATGGCAGAAAGAAAAAGAAGAATCAAATAAAAAAGCCCAAGAAGAACTGGCAAAACACGTTAAATAACCAGTCTATTCAACAGGAAAAACGATAGTTTCTCAAGGAACTATCGTTTTTATATAGTTTGAAACTATAACTAGCTCTTGAAAACAAGAAAATGAGTTAGTAAAAATAAGTGGTACAATAGTTACTATAGATTTGGAGGTATTGTATGAGCAAAGAACTACACATCAACACAATTTTGGCCCAGGCTGGGATCAAGTCAGATGAGGCTACAGGTGCCTTGGTAACACCGCTTCATTTTTCAACCACTTATCAGCATCCGGAGTTCGGTCAGTCTACGGGATTTGACTATACTCGTACCAAAAACCCAACTCGCAGTAAGGCGGAGGAAGTCTTGGCGGCAATCGAATCAGCAGACTATGCCCTAGCGACGAGCTCAGGTATGGCTGCGATTGTACTAGCTTTTAGTGTTTTTCCAGTAGGAAGTAAAGTCTTGGCTGTGCGTGATCTGTATGGGGGTTCTTTCCGTTGGTTTAACCAAGTCGAGCAGGAAGGCCGTTTCCATTTTACCTATGCCAATACAGAAGAAGAGCTTGTTGCTGAGTTAGAGAAAGATGTGGATGTTCTCTATATTGAAACACCAACTAATCCCTTGATGTTGGAATTTGATATTGCCAAACTAGCCAAACTAGCTCATGCCAAGGGTGCTAAAGTGGTGGTGGACAATACCTTCTACAGTCCGATTTACCAACGTCCGATTGAAGACGGTGCGGATATCGTTCTTCATTCTGCCACCAAGTACTTAGCAGGGCACAATGATGTTTTGGCTGGGGTGGTTGTGACTAATAGTTTAGAACTATATGAACAACTTTTCTACAATCTAAATACGACTGGTGCGGTCTTGTCACCATTTGATAGTTATCAGTTGATTCGTGGTCTCAAAACCCTGCCTCTTCGTATGGAGCGTTCTACAGCCAATGCCCAAGAAGTGGTTGCTTTTTTGAAGGATTCACCTGCTGTCAAGGAAGTGCTCTATACAGGACGTGGAGGCATGATTTCCTTTAAAGTAGTGGATGAAAAACGTATTCCTCATATTTTAAATAGCCTCAAGGTCTTCTCATTTGCGGAAAGTTTGGGTGGGGTAGAGAGTCTGATCACCTATCCGACGACTCAAACCCATGCGGATATTCCAGCAGAAGTGCGCCATTCCTATGGCTTAACAGATGACCTCTTGCGCTTGTCAATTGGGATTGAAGATGCTAGAGATTTGATTGCGGACTTGCGCCAAGCTTTGGAAGGATAAGATAGATATGGGAAAATATGATTTTACAAGCCTGCCCAATCGTTTTGGGCACCATACCTATAAATGGAAAGAAGCAGAAGCTGACCGAGAAGTTCTACCAGCCTGGATAGCAGATATGGATTTTGTGGTTTTGCCTGAGGTTCGACGAGCTGTACAAGCCTACGCAGATCAGTTGGTCTATGGCTATACTTATGCTAGTGATGCTTTGATTCAGTCGGTTCAGGACTGGGAAGCCACACAACATGGCTATCACTTTGATAAGGATGCCCTTGTCTTTATCGAGGGAGTGGTACCGGCCATCTCAACAGCCATTCAAGCCTTTACAAAAGAAGGAGAGGCTGTTCTGATTAACACACCGGTATATCCGCCTTTTGCTCGCAGTGTCAAGTTGAATAACCGCAGATTGATTACCAATTCTTTGGTGGAAAAGGATGGAGTGTTTGAGATTGACTTTGAGCAATTGGAGAAGGAATTGGTGGAAGAAGATGTGAAGCTTTATATCCTTTGCAATCCCCACAATCCTGGTGGACGTGTTTGGGAAAAGGAAGTGTTAGAACAGATAGGCCATCTTTGCCAAAAACACGGTGTTTTGTTGGTTTCAGATGAGATTCACCAAGATTTGGCCCTCTTTGGTCACAAACACCAGTCTTTTAATACCATTGATCCAGCTTTTAAAGACTTTTCCCTTATCTTGAGCAGTGCTACCAAGACCTTTAATATTGCTGGGACGAAAAATTCCTATGCCGTTATTGAGAATCCAAAGCTTCGTGTTGCTTTTCAAAAACGACAGTTGGCCAATAACCAACATGAAATCTCAGGCTTGGGGTATTTGGCAACAGAAGCTGCCTACCGTTATGGTAAGGACTGGCTAGGAGAGTTAAAAGAAGTCATCGAAGACCACATTAACTATGTAGTGGATGTTTTTGGCAACAAAACCAAGATTCAGGTCATGAAACCCCAAGGGACCTATTTAATCTGGCTGGATTTTTCTGCCTATAACCTAACGGATGAGCACTTGCAAGAGCTTTTGAAGAATGAAGCCAAGGTCATCTTGAACCGAGGTTTGGACTTTGGGGAGGAGGGAACCCTTCATGCCCGCCTCAATGTTGCCATGCCTAAAACAATTTTGGAAGAAGTTTGCCAACGCATCGTGACTGCTTTTGCCACACTTTAAGAATCGAGCCTTCTAGGAGAAAAGTCTTCCTGGAAGGCTATTTTCATAGGGGATAATATGGTATAATGAAGAGATAAGATAAAGGGGTAACTATGGCTAAATTGATTCCAGGAAAGTTGCGCATGGAGGGAGTCACTCTCTATGAGACGGGCAAGATTGAGATTATCAAGGAAAAAGGGAATCGCCTCTATACACGTGTAGCTGGAGAAGACTTGCGCTACAGTTTAGAGGATGATCTTGTTTTTTGCGCTTGCGATTTTTTCCAAAAAAGAGGTTACTGTATTCACCTAGCAGCGCTCGAGCATTATCTGAAAAATGATGAAGAAGGTCAGGTGGTTTTACAAACCTTAGAAAAAGGACATGAAGAGCAAGAAGAAGTTGAAACCAAGGTTAGTTTTGGTGGAAGTTTTTTGGAGCGTGTTCAACCTCAAAAACGAGAAGAGACTTACACTTTGTCGGCTCTAGGCCAGGTGGAAGCTGGAACCAATCGCCTCCTTTGGACTCTTCGAATCGGTTTGTTTGAGAGTCAAAAATATTATGTCATTCGTGACATCCCTCTCTTTTTGAAGGTCTTGGTCCATCGAAAGCCATATATGATTGGGAAACACTATGAAAATGACTTGTCTTGGGATGCTTTTGATACAGCTAGTCAGGAAGTTCTTACTTTTTTATGTGGCTTGATTGAGGAGGGACTGAGTCAAGAGCTCTTTTTCCCCAATCAAGGTCGTCACCTCTTTTTCCCTCTGACCTTTTTTGAGCAGGGAGTGGGGTTATTGATGAACTTGGAAGATTTTCATTTCGAACACCAGATTACTAGTTATGAAAATCTTCTCTTTCATGATTTAGATCCAGAAGCAAACCTTTTCTCTTTTTCCGTGCAGGAGTATCCCGATTATTTTGAGATGGAGATTTCTGAAAGTGAGCGAGTCAACGTATTCTATGGGGGAGCGGTTCTCTTTCGTAAGGGGAATCTTTATCTCTTAAATCCTAAACAAATCAGCCTCCTAAAGGAAATCAAGGAGCTTCCTCAGGAGGAAAGAGGGAGAAAATGCCTCCAGTTTGACAATAGTGATCGTGACCGCCTAGCCGCCTGTCTGCCTTTGTTTGGACAGCTGGGCACAGTTTCTGCTCCTGAACGCTTGCAAATCAGACCCTTTTCACCAATCTTTTACTTTGATAGGGAGGATGACGGCCGCATCCGCTTGAATATTCAGTTTGACTATGGAGATGTTAAGGTAACTAGTCGTCAACAGCTGGAACAATTACCATTTTCAAGCGATGCTGTCTTGGAAAACCAACTATTTCAAGTCTGTTTAGGGGCTGGTTTTGAGGCTGATTTTCAGTCTTGGAGACAGGCTTTGAAGCCAGAGGCAGTTTATTCTTTCTTTCACCATACGATTCCAGCTTTTGAGAAGTTGGGTCAGGTTTTCTTGTCTGATGAGATGAATCAGCTCTACAGCATCCAAGCTCCTCAGGTTCAGATTGAGTCCAAGGGAGGACTGTTGGAGATCCAATTTGATTTCCAAGGGATTGCCCAAGAAGAGATTGATCAAGCTCTTAAAGCCCTGACCAGCAATCAGGATTTCTATATCAGTTCTTCTGACCAAGTGTACTTTTTTGATGAGGAAACCAAGCAGATTCGTCAAAATTTGCAGGAACTGGGGGTTGAGCTAAAAGATGGTTCTTTTCAGGCTCGGAAATCCCTAGCTTATAGTTTGTCTCAGTTGTTTGAAGGTCAAGACAGGATCTCCTTCTCGGAAGAATTTCAGCATTTAGCTCATGATTTGACTCATCCAGAGGATTTTCCTTTGGGAGATATACGGGTGCAGGCGAGTTTGAGAGACTATCAGGAAAAGGGTGTCCGTTGGCTCCAGATGCTTCATCACTATGGCTTTGGTGGCATTCTGGCAGATGATATGGGACTGGGAAAAACATTGCAAACCATCGCTTTTTCGACCAGTCAGGTGACAGAAGACAGTCGGGTTTTGATTTTGGCTCCGTCAGGTTTAATCTACAATTGGGCAGATGAATTCAGGAAATTTGCACCACAGTTGGATTTGGCTGTCGTTCATGGTTTGAAAGCGAATCGAGAAGCAATTCTTTCTGAAAATCACCAAATCTATGTGACTAGCTATGCCACCTTTCGTCAAGACAGCGAGCTTTATCAAGAAATGGCTTTTGATTTTCTCTTCTTAGATGAAGCTCAGGTCATGAAAAATGCCCAAACAAAGATTGCTCAGAGTTTGCGCCAGTTTGTGGTGCCAGCAGTTTTTGCTTTGTCAGGTACCCCCATCGAAAATCATTTAGGAGAGTTGTGGTCTATCTTTCAAATTGTGCTACCGGGGCTCTTACCAAGTAAAAAGGAGTTTATGAAATTACCGGCTGAGCGAGTCGCGCAGTTTATCAAACCCTTCGTCATGAGGCGTAAGAAGGAAGAAGTTCTTACAGAACTGCCTGACCTGATCGAAGTCGTCTATAAAAATGAACTGGAAGACCAGCAGAAGGCCATCTATCTAGCCCAGTTGCAACAGATGCGAGACCGCCTAGCGCAAGTGACAGATCAAGAATTCCAAAGAAGTCGGGTAGAAATCTTATCTGGTCTCATGCGATTGCGACAGATTTGCGATACGCCAGCTCTCTTTATGGACGATTACCAAGGAGCCAGTGGTAAACTCGATAGTCTCCGAGATTTATTGCTTCAAGTGGCTGATGGTGGGCATCGGGTCTTGATTTTCTCCCAGTTCAAAGGAATGTTGGAAAAAATCGAGCAAGAACTCCCAGACTTGGGCTTGACCTCCTTCAAAATCACAGGTTCAACTCCTGCTCATGACAGACAGGAGATGACTAAGGCCTTTAACCAAGGGGAAAGAGATGCCTTTCTCATCTCCCTTAAGGCGGGTGGTGTTGGTCTCAATCTAACGGGAGCTGATACAGTTATTTTGGTTGACCTCTGGTGGAATCCCGCTGTCGAAGCCCAGGCTATCGGACGAGCCCACCGCATGGGGCAGGAGCAGATGGTCGAAGTCTATCGTTTGATTACCAAGGGGACCATTGAAGAGAAAATCCAAGAACTTCAAGAACAAAAGAAACATTTGGTTTCCCAAGTTTTAGATGGTACGGAGTCGCGTGCGAGTCTCAGTCTGGCAGAAATTCGTGAAATTTTGGGAATTTCTGAAGCCAGCACTTGAAAAATCAAGACAATACGCTATAATGAAGTGTTGAAAGGAAATACAAAATGAAACAAGATCGATTTCCATTGGTGTCAGATGATGAGATCATGCTGACCAAAATGCCAGTCATGGACTTGTACGATGAGTCAGACTTTATTAGCAATATCAAAGGTGATTACCGTGATAAGAACTATTTAGAATGGTCTCCTATCAATGAGGAAGAAACCGTAGTTTCTCCAGTGGTTAATAAGGAGTCAAAGCCAAGCCCAGAACCTAAAAAAGTTGAAAAAACCTATGCTGAATTGGCTCGAGAAGAGGCGCGTGCGGACTTGAAGAAGAAACGTTCAGCCAAGTATTTGACTCAGGATGTTAGTCATACTAGACGACACAATGGTTCAACACTTGTTCGTCAAGGAAACCAACCAACAGCACCATTTCAAAAGGAAAATCCAGGTGAGTTTGCTAAATTTAGTAAAAACTTGAGCCAGTCTCACTATATCTTAGCTGAGGAGGTTGGCCAAGTGGCGAATCCAACTCCGAAAACCCAAACGGAAAAAGCTAAAAAGAACAACTACGATTTTCTAAAGAAGAGTCAAATCTATAATAAAAAGAATAAGCAAACGGAACAGGAACGTCAGGTTGCCCAAGAGTTGAATCTGACAAGAATTACTGAGTAGGGGAGAAAAGCATGTCAAAAACATATCATTTTATTGGAATCAAGGGATCAGGGATGAGTGCCCTAGCCTTGATGTTGCACCAAATGGGACACAAGGTTCAAGGTTCAGACGTTGAAAAATATTACTTTACTCAACGTGGTCTAGAGCAGGCAGGGATTGCCATTCTTCCTTTTGATGAAAAGAACCTACAAGGTGATGTGGAGATTATCGCGGGAAACGCCTTCCGTCCAGATAACAACGTTGAAATCGCCTATGCGGACCAAAATGGCATCAGCTATAAACGTTATCACGAATTCCTCGGTAGCTTTATGCGCGACTTTGTCAGCATGGGAGTGGCAGGAGCACATGGAAAAACTTCAACAACAGGTATGCTGTCACACGTCTTGTCTCACATCACAGACACCAGCTTCTTGATTGGTGACGGGACAGGTCGTGGTTCAGCCAATGCCAAATATTTTGTCTTTGAATCAGACGAATATGAGCGTCACTTCATGCCTTACCACCCAGAATACTCTATCATCACCAACATTGACTTTGACCATCCAGACTACTTTACAAGTCTAGAGGATGTTTTCAACGCCTTTAACGACTATGCCAAACAAATTACCAAAGGTTTGTTTGTATACGGTGAGGATGCTGAGTTGCGTAAGATCACAGCCAATGCGCCAATCTATTACTATGGCTTTGATGCTGAGGGAAATGACTTTGTAGCTAGCGACCTTCTACGTTCTACAACTGGTTCGACCTTCACCGTTCATTTTCGTGGTCAAGAATTGGGACAATTCCACATTCCAACCTTTGGTCGTCACAATATCATGAATGCGACAGCTGTTATTGGTCTTCTTTACACAGCTGGCTTTGATTTGAACTTGGTCCGTGAACACTTGAAAACTTTTGCAGGTGTTAAGCGTCGTTTCACTGAAAAAATTGTCAATGATACAGTGATTATTGATGACTTTGCTCACCATCCAACAGAAATCATTGCAACCTTGGATGCAGCTCGTCAGAAATATCCAAGCAAGGAAATCGTGGCAATATTCCAACCGCATACCTTTACAAGAACCATTGCCTTGTTGGACGAATTTGCCCATGCATTGAATCAAGCAGACGCCGTCTACCTAGCGCAAATCTATGGATCAGCTCGTGAAGTGGACCATGGTGATGTCAAAGTAGAAGACTTAGCCAATAAGATCAACAAGAAACACCAGGTTATCACTGTTGAAAATGTTTCACCACTCCTAGACCATGACAATGCTGTTTACGTCTTTATGGGTGCAGGAGACATCCAAACCTATGAATATTCATTTGAACGTCTCTTGTCAAATTTGACAAGCAACGTCCAATAGGAAAAACAAATGGAAATTCCAATCACTATAAGGCAAGCCACCTTATCAGATCTAGAAGAAATGTTGGCGATTGAAGAAGCCAATCCTACATCAGAAGAGGCATTTAGCCGCCAATCCTTAGAAGAGAGTATCCGCAAGACTGCGGGTACCTTTCTTGTAGCTGGGGATGAAAATCAGCTCCTAGGCTATGTTTTAGGAGAAGCTCAGTATCTTCATCCCAAGTGGATAGAATTAAAATCATTGACCATTCATCCTGACCATTGGGGACAGGGGTTGGGAACTCTTCTTCTTGCAGCCTTGAAACAGGTGACAGTCGAACTAGATTACCAAGGTATTCTTTTGCAAAGTCCTGATGAGTTGCTATCATATTTTGAAATGAATGGCTTTGTTGAAGAAGAAATGACAGAAAGTCATTATGGCAGTGGTTCTGAATGGTATCTGACTTGGGCTAATCCCTTTTATCAGGAGGAAATATGAAAATCAGACAAGCAAGATTTTCGGATTTGGATCGGATTATAGAGATAGAGCTAGAGAATTTTTCCCTTGAGGAGGCCATTCCTCGTTCGGTCTTTGAGGCGCATTTGCGGGAAATTCAGACCAGTTTTCTGGTAGCTGAAAAAGAGGGGCATATTCTTGGTTATATCGAAGGTCCAGTCGTCCCACACCGCCATCTAGATGATCAGTCCTTTACAGAAGAAATAAAAGACTATAGCCATCAACCTGGAGGTTATATTTCTGTGACTTGCCTATCTATTGCCAAGGAAGCACAAGCTTTGGGAGTGGGGAAAAGACTATTAAAGGCTCTGAAAGAGGTCGCTTTAGAACATGAACGAGAGGGGATTAATCTGACGTGTCATGATTACCTTATCGCCTATTACGAAAAGCACGGCTTTGTTAATGAAGGAATATCCCAGTCAAGCTTTGCTGGGGAAACATGGTATGATATGGTCTGGCAGCCTGAAAATAAAGAAAACTAGCTAGGGAATGCCCTAGTTGGTTGCTTTTCTGCGACTTTTAAGATATAATATTATGGATTGTCAACAAGGAGGTAATGCTTTTGACTGAAAAATCAAGAGAAGAAGAAAAATTAAGCTTTAAAGAGCAGATTCTACGTGATTTAGAAAGAGTAAAAGAACAAGATAGAAGAGGGAAAGAAGTAGAGATTCCAAATCTGACGGCTTCATCATCTCAAGCTAGTTCAGCAACTCCTTCAGATCTTGAACCAGAAACATCAACAGAAGAGTTGATGGCTGATTCCCTGTCTGTTGTCGATAAAATCCTAAAGAATGCACCAAGTGTTCCTCCACTTTCAAGTGCTAGTACTGATGAAACGGATGGACAAGAAGAGAAAGAGATTAGACAGCCAATCATTGATAAGATTGAAGTTGTAGAATCTGAAGAACCTCTAGTAGAGCCGATTCATCTGGCTGAAGAACCTGTAGTGGAACCCGTTCAACCTAAGGTAGAACCAGTTGAGCTTAAACCCGAAGAAAAAGAATTTAACGACACTCCGACTAAGGTTGCCGTAACCTATAAAACAGAAGACAAGAAAAAGGAAATTACCCCAGGAATGCCTGAAAGAGTTGAGCCTGTTTCTACAGAATCTAGCAGTGGATTAGCTGATGCTCCACGTCGTAGTCGTCGTCAAGGTGCAACATCAACTAAGAAAAAGAAAAAATCAAAAGCCAAAGGTTGCCTGGTAACAGTTCTAGTTCTCCTAGTACTCGTTGTAGTTGGTAGTTACTTTGGTTATGGTTATGTTCAAGATTCTTTGAAACCTGTGGATGCGAGCTCTAAGGATTATGTAACGGTTCAAATACCAGACGGTGCAAATGTTCAAGAAATTGGAAGCACCTTGGAAAAATCTGGTTTGGTTAAACATGGACTTATCTTTAGTCTTTATGCTAAATATTATAGCCATGCTAACTTGAAGTCAGGTTATTACAACTTGAAGAAGAGTATGAGTACGGATGAGTTGATTCAAGAATTAGAAAAAGGTGGGACTCCTGAAGCTCAGGCACCTGTTCTTGCAAACTTGACAATTCCAGAAGGCTATACATTAGAGCAAATCGCTCAAACAGTAGGACAACTTCAAGGAGAATTTAAAGAACCTCTTACTGCGGACGCTTTCTTGGCAAAAGCTCAAGATGAGACCTTTATCTCACAATTAGTAGCCAAGTATCCAAACCTACTTGGAAGTCTTCCAACAAAAGACAGTGGCGTTCGTTATCGTCTTGAAGGCTACCTTTTCCCAGCGACCTATACGATCAAAGACAGCACAACTGTTGAAAGTTTGATTGATGAGATGGTAGCTGCTATGGACAAGGCTATGTCACCATACTACGCTACGATCAAAGAAAAGAATCTGACAGTTAATGAATTGCTCAGCATTGCTTCTCTTGTCGAAAAAGAAGGTGCTAAGACCGAAGACCGCAAGATGATCGCAGGTGTCTTCTATAACCGCTTGAATGCTGGTATGCCACTTCAAAGTAATATCGCTATCCTATATGCTCAAGGAAAACTTGGTCAAAAGATTAGTTTAGCAGATGACGCTGGAATTGATACAACGATTGATTCACCATACAATGTTTACACACACCTTGGCCTCATGCCTGGACCGGTTGATAGCCCAAGTTCGGATGCGATTGAAGCAAGTGTAAATCAGACAAAGAGTGAGTACTTGTACTTTGTAGCAAATGTTGAAGACGGTAAAGTATACTTTGCGACAACAAAAGAAGAACATGATCAAAACGTTGCAGAGCATATCAATAGCAAGTTACCTCAAGCAAGTAGTTCAAACTAAAATTATGTGGTTTTCCACATAATTTTGTTTTAAAAAAGTAAATAGAAAAGAAAGTTAAAAAAATGGCAGAAAAAACTTACCCAATGACCCTTGAAGAAAAGGAAAAACTAGAAAAAGAATTAGAGGAGTTGAAACTCGTTCGACGTCCCGAAGTCGTAGAGCGTATCAAGATTGCTCGTTCCTATGGAGACCTTTCAGAAAATAGTGAGTATGAAGCAGCGAAAGATGAACAAGCTTTTGTTGAAGGACAAATTTCAAGTCTAGAAACAAAAATTCGCTATGCTGAAATTGTTAATAGCGATGCAGTTGCCCAAGATGAGGTAGCAATCGGTAAAACAGTAACAATCCAAGAAGTTGGTGAAGACGAAGAAGAGGTCTACATCATCGTCGGTTCTGCAGGTGCAGATGCTTTTGCTGGTAAAGTATCAAATGAAAGTCCGATTGGCCGTGCTTTGATTGGCAAGAAGACTGGCGATACTGCAACGATTGAAACACCAGTTGGTAGCTATGATGTCAAAATCTTAAAGGTTGAGAAAACAGCCTAAATAGGATGAAAAAGGAGTAGTGAAGGTTTTGCCTTGCTCAACTCCTTTTTGGTTTTTTGGATAAAAAGGAGACTATATGAGTGAAAATAAGAAGAAAAACAAAATGGAGCGTGGATTAACCAATCGCCATGTTCAGGTGATGGCCATTGCGGGAACAATCGGAACAGGACTTTTCCTAGGTGCTGGTCGCTCTATCAGCCTTACTGGACCTTCGATCATTCTGATTTACATGATTACAGGAGCCTTTATGTTTTTGATGATGAGGGCTGTTGGGGAGATGCTGTATCAGGATCCAGAACAACATACCTTTATCAACTTTATCACCCGTCATTTGGGGAAAGGCTGGGGATATTTCTCAGTTTGGTCTTATTGGTTGTCAGTTGTCTTTATCGGTATGGCAGAAATCACTGCCATCTCAGACTATGTCCGCTTCTGGTTTCCCACATGGCCTAGCTGGATGATTCAGCTTGTCTTTTTAACGATTTTGGCTTTGGTCAATCTGATTGCGGTTAAGCTCTTTGGAGAAGTCGAGTTTTGGTTTGCTATGGTCAAGATTGTGGCGATTTTAGCCATGATTGCAACAGGAGTCTTTATGGTTTTGACAGGCTTTAAGACACCTCATGGTGTTGCAAGTTTGTCAAATATCAGCGACCAGTTCTCTCTTTTTCCAAACGGAGTTATGAACTTTGTCATGGCCTTTCAAATGGTATTTTTTGCCTATCTGATGATTGAGTTTATCGGGGTGACAACTTCTGAAACAAAGAACCCTCGTCAGGTCTTGCCCAAAGCTGTTAAGGAAATTCCTCTCAGAATTATCTTCTTCTATGGGGGAGCTCTTATTGCGATTATGGCCATTATTCCTTGGTCTTATCTTAATTCTTCAGATTCTCCTTTTGTAACGGTTTTTGAACTGGCAGGGATCAAGTGGGCGGCGGCTCTAATCAACTTTGTTGTCTTGACCTCAGCAGCGTCTGCTCTTAACTCAACTCTCTACTCAACAGGGAGACACTTATATCAGATTGCCCATGATTCGCCCAATCGTTTCTTAAGGGCCATCAAGGTCGATACCCTTTCTCGCCACAATGTTCCACAAAATGCCATCATCGCCTCAGCGATCTTGATTGCTATGGCTGCCTTTATCAATGTGCTACCAGGTGTTTCAGATGCCTTTGCTTTGATCACAGCATCCTCATCAGGCGTTTACATCGCGATTTATATCTTGATAATGGTGGCCCATCTCAAATACCGCAAGTCACAAGATTTCATGGCTGATGGCTACCTCATGCCTCAGTATCGCTTGCTTAATCCCCTAACCATTCTCTTTTTTGTCTTTGTTTTTGTGACTCTCTTTTTGCAAGAGTCTACTTTCATGGGGGCAGTTGGTTCTGCTATCTGGATCCTTGTTTTTGGGATTTATAGTCAGTGGAAATTTAGAAAATAAATCATGAACTCATCAACTCTGTTTGGTGAGTTTTTCTAGTTTGACAGTCTATTAAAATAGGATTATAATCAAGCTGTAGCAGTTCTAAGGAGGTTTGGATGCACGTTAGATTGGAAAATAAGGAGTCGCATAAAGCGCAAGAAATAGGGAATTTGATTCGTGCTTATAATCGTTCTAAAAGAGAAGAGGCTGAAAGTAAGCCACTGAATCTTTATCTCGAAGACGAAAAGGGTAATCTCATGGCGGGCTTAGTAGCTGAGACTTTCGGAAATTGGTTGGAAATCGAATATCTGTTTGTGAAAGAGGAATTACGGGGACAAGGAATTGGTTCAAAACTATTGCAGCGAGCAGAAAATGAAGCCAAGAAACGAAACTGTCGTTTTGCTTTTGTCAATACTTACCAGTTTCAAGCGCCAGATTTTTATATAAGCCATGGCTACAAGGAAGTCTTTACCTTGCAAGACTATCCCTACACAGGGCAAAGATTTTATTACCAAAAGGATTTGTGACCTAGACTTCTTTCTTTTGGAGAGGAACTTAGCTAAGTATCAAAAAAGAACGAATGCTCTTTATCATGTAAGATGGTAGAGAGTTTTTTTGTTAATAAAATCTTACAAAATGACATTTATATATTGCATTAAGTTAGATATATGGTATAATGTTTTTAAAAGAAGCGCAACTTTTTAAAAATGTGAAGGAGGACGCTAGTGGCTAAAAATTTAAAATTAAAATTAGCTCGGGTGGAGCGTGAATTAACACAAGGGGATTTGGCAGAGGCTGTGGGTGTTACTAGGCAGACTATAGGCTTGATTGAAGCTGGGAAATACAATCCTAGTCTCTCCCTCTGTCAGTCCATTTGCAGATGCTTAGGCAAAACTTTAGATCAATTATTTTGGGAGGAAGAAGATGAAAAATAGATTTTTTTATTATCAATTATTAGACGAAAGAGAAGAACAACTGTTTAACAAAGCTGGAGCAGAGACTTTTTATATGTTTATCGGGCTCATTCTGCTAAGCTATCTGGTGGCTGTATTAGCACCTGCTCTTTTTAATCCTAATATTCTTCTGGTTACCCTTCTTTTAGGAATTTTCTTCTTTTTCAATCGTGCACGACAACTTGGAGTGACCTACTATAGTCGTTTTCATTTTACAATTATAGGGTGTTTGCTGGTAACTCTCGCTATTACGTCTCTCTTGATGTTGGAGAATTATCAATTCAATATCGAAATTTATCAGCACAATCCTCTGAACGTTAAATATTTGTCTGCTTGGGTTATTACTTATCTGATTTACCTTCCTTGGGTTTTTATCGGCAATCTCGGCCTTAAAAGTTATGGCGAATGGGCCCAAAAAAAGTTTGAGCAAGATATGGATGAACTGGAGAATGGAGAATAGCTTGTTAGCTTTTTATCAATCTCGGTAAAATGTGTTATAATAGTACTAATTTATCGGACGGTGTGAAAGTGGTAGAATACGTTCATACCTTTGTAAAAAAGGAAGAAGGAAAACAGATGTATCCAGATGATAGTTTGACATTGCACACGGACTTGTACCAGATCAATATGATGCAAGTTTACTTTGACCAAGGAATTCACAATAAAAAGGCGGTCTTTGAAGTTTATTTCCGTCAGCAACCTTTTCAGAACGGCTATGCAGTTTTTGCTGGTTTGGAAAGAATTGTACATTATCTTAAAGACTTGCGCTTTTCAGATAGCGATATTGCCTACTTGGAGTCGCTTGGCTATCATGGGGCATTTTTAGACTACCTCCGCAATCTCAAGTTGGAGTTGACGGTTCGTTCTGCCCAAGAAGGGGACCTTGTTTTTGCTAATGAGCCAATTGTTCAAGTTGAAGGCCCTCTAGCCCAATGCCAATTGGTCGAAACGGCTCTCTTAAACATCGTTAATTTTCAAACCTTGATAGCGACAAAGGCAGCACGTATTCGTTCAGTCATTGAAGATGAGCCTTTGATGGAATTCGGAACACGTCGTGCGCAAGAAATGGATGCAGCTATCTGGGGAACACGCGCAGCCGTGATTGGTGGAGCCAACGGGACTAGCAATGTGCGAGCAGGGAAGCTCTTTGGTATTCCTGTCTTAGGTACTCATGCTCATGCCTTGGTACAGGTTTATGGAAACGACTATAAGGCTTTTAAGGCCTATGCTTCAACCCATCGTGACTGTGTCTTTCTAGTAGATACATATGATACGCTTCGCATCGGTGTGCCAGCTGCTATTCAGGTAGCTCGTGAACTGGGAGACAAGATTAATTTTAAAGGCGTTCGTATCGACTCAGGGGATATAGCCTATATTTCCAAGAAAGTTCGCCAACAGTTAGATGAGGCTGGATATCCAGATGCCAAAATTTACGCTTCCAATGACCTCGATGAAAATACCATCCTTAACCTCAAAATGCAACACGCCAAGATTGATGTCTGGGGGGTGGGTACCAAGCTGATTACAGCCTATGATCAGCCAGCTCTTGGGGCAGTTTATAAGATTGTGGCTATCGAAGATGAAACTGGTAAGATGCGCAATACCATCAAGCTTTCAAGCAATGCTGAAAAAGTTTCGACCCCAGGTAAGAAGCAGGTATGGCGCATTACTAGTCGTGAAAAAGGCAAGTCAGAAGGTGACTACATCACCTATGACGGTGTGGATGTTGCCAGCATGACAGAAATCAAAATGTTCCATCCAACTTATACCTACATCAAGAAGACCGTTCGAAATTTTGATGCTGTTCCTCTCTTGGTGGACATCTTCAAAGCAGGAACATTAGTTTACAACTTGCCTAGTTTAACAGAAATTCAGGCCTATGCTCGCAAGGAATTTGACAAGCTATGGGATGAGTACAAGCGTGTGCTCAATCCGCAGCACTATCCAGTAGATTTGGCGCGTGATATTTGGCAAGATAAGATGGACTTGATTGATAAGATGCGCAAAGAAGCCCTTGGTGAAGGAGAAGAAGAATGAGTTTGCAAGAGACCATTATCCAGCAACTGGGCGTCAAACCAGTAATTGACGCCCAAGAAGAAATTCGTCGTTCGATTGATTTCTTAAAGAGATACTTGAAAAAACACCCCTTCCTTAAAACATTTGTACTAGGGATTTCTGGAGGACAAGACTCAACCTTAGCAGGGCGTTTGGCGCAATTAGCTATGGAAGAAATGCGAGCTGAGACAGGAGATGACAGCTACCAATTTATCGCTGTCCGCCTGCCATACGGAGTGCAAGCTGATGAAGCAGATGCTCAAAAAGCTCTTGCTTTCATCCAGCCAGATGTCAGTGTGGTGGTGAATATCAAGGACTCTGTAGATGCTATGGCCTTAGCGGTAGAGGCTACAGGCAGTCAAATGACGGATTTTAACAAAGGAAATATCAAGGCTCGTAGCCGTATGATCGCTCAATATGCGCTAGCAGGAGCACATAGCGGAGCAGTTATTGGGACAGATCATGCAGCGGAAAATATCACAGGTTTCTTTACTAAGTTTGGTGATGGCGGTGCGGATATTCTCCCTCTTTACCGCCTCAATAAACGCCAAGGGAAACAACTTTTGAAAGAGCTTGGCGCAGATCCAGCACTTTATGAAAAGGTTCCTATCGCTGACCTTGAAGAAGATAAGCCGGGCTTGGCTGACGAAGTCGCTCTTGGAGTCACTTATGCAGAAATTGATGACTACCTAGAAGGCAAAACCATCAGCTCAGAAGCCCAAGCAACCATCGAAAACTGGTGGCATAAAGGCCAACACAAACGCCACCTACCAATCACCGTATTTGATGACTTTTGGGAGTAAAAAGGTCCTGTGGACCTTTTTACCCTGAGCCTAGAAATGAGAAAGCGAGGAAGGTCCGGGGGACCTTTTCAGCCCGAGTCTAGAAATAGGAAAACAAGGCAGGTCCAGGGGACCTTTTTACCCCGAGTCTAAAAATAAGAAAACGAGGAAGGTCCGGTGGATCTTTTTACCCCGAGTCTAAAAATAAGAAAACGAGGAAGGTCCGAGGGGACCTTCTTCGCTTCTAGTCTTGAATAGAGAAGTAAGGCAGAGCAATGGAAGTATAAACCTAATTCCAAGGATAGAAAGTGAGGTAACATCATGAAAGCAATCGGTACGCAAATATTACAGACAGAACGTTTGATCTTGAGAAGATTTGTGGAGAGTGATGCAGAAGCTATGTTTCAAAATTGGGCTTCATCTGCTGAGAATCTGGCCTATGTCACCTGGGATCCTCATCCGAATCTTGACGTGACTCGAAACTCGATTCGCAATTGGGTTGCTTTCTATGTCAATCCCAACTATTACAAATGGGCCATTTGTCTCAAAGAAAACCCAGAGCAAGCGATAGGAGATATTAGCATCGTTGCAATGGATAAGAACGATTCTTCTTGTGAAATTGGCTATATTTTAGGAAAGAATTATTGGGGTCGTGGTATGATGACGGAGGCTTTGAAAGCTGTCTTAGACTTTTGTTTTACTCAAGCAGGCTTTCAAAAAGTCAGAGCTCGGTATGCTAGTCTTAACCCAGCTTCAGGTCGTGTGATGGAAAAAGCGGGAATGTCTTATCTAAAAACCATTGCCAATGGTGTGGAGAGAAAAGACTACGTTGCGGACCTTATTTATTACCAGATAAGTAGGGAAGACAGGTGATTTTCTTTTCTGTAACTACCAAAGTCAGACCTTGTCTGGCTTTTTTTGTGCAAGATTTCTAAATAACCTGATTAAATTCCTATTTTCCCCTATCATTGTCCCTGTTTTTTCTGGAGTTTTGGAGCTATAATAGTCCTATCAAATCAAAGAACGGAGGAAGGCAATGGACAATGTAATCTTTTTTATCAGTGTTTTTCTTGCTGGAATTCTTTCCTTCTTTTCTCCTTGTATTTTACCCTTGTTACCTGTCTATGCAGGGGTCTTGTTGGATGATAAGAATGATGCTCAGGCTTCTAGCGGAAAATTTTCAATCTCAGTCGTTAGTCTATTGCGAACTGTGGCCTTTATAGCAGGAATTTCCTTTGTTTTTATCTTACTGGGCTATGGAGCTGGTTTTTTAGGCAATTTGCTGTATGCTTCTTGGTTTCAGTATGTGACGGGTGCAGTTATTATTCTCTTGGGCTTACACCAGATGGAAGTCCTACATTTGCAGGGGCTCTACAAGGAAAGAAGGCTACAATTAAAGAGACAAGGGCAAAAGGGTAACGGCTATAGTCAGGCATTTTTACTGGGGTTAACCTTTAGTTTTGCTTGGACGCCATGTGTGGGGCCGGTTCTGGGCTCTGTTTTGGCTTTGGCGGCTTCAGGTGGTTCAGGTGCTTGGCAGGGAGCTGGTCTCATGTTGGTTTACACGCTGGGTTTGGCGCTACCATTTTTAGTTCTAGCTCTTGCCTCCAGCTATGTTTTGAAACATTTCCGAAAACTCCATCCTTATCTCGGAATCCTCAAAAAAGTGGGTGGTTTCCTCATTATCCTGATGGGAATCTTGGTGCTTTTGGGAAATGCTTCCATTTTGACTACATTATTTGAATAGAGAGGAAAAAGAAATGAAAAAATGGCAAACATGTCTCCTTGGAGTAGGCTCAATCTGTTGCTTGGCAGCCTGTTCGGCTAAAAACATGTCAGACGAGTCTACTATGAAGGAGCAAACGAAAACAGAACAAGTCAGTTCGCAAACTGCGACTAAAGGTCAGGCGGTTGCTGATTTTGAACTGATGGGAGTAGATGGTAAGACCTATCGTTTATCTGATTACAAAGGCAAGAAAGTCTATCTCAAATTCTGGGCTTCTTGGTGTTCCATCTGTCTAGCCAGCCTTCCAGATACGGATGAAATTGCTAAAGAAGCTGGTGATGACTATGTGGTCTTGACAGTGGTATCTCCTGGGCACAAGGGAGAACAAGCGGAAGCTGAATTTAAGAACTGGTACAAGGGCTTAGATTATAAAAATTTTCCAGTTTTAATTGATCCATCAGGTAAACTCTTGGAAAGTTATGGTGTCCGTTCTTATCCGACTCAAGCCTTTATAGACAAGGAAGGCAAGCTGGTCAAAACGCAACCAGGTTTTATGGATAAGGATATGATTTTAAAAGAATTGAAAGAAATGGGGTAGAGAAAGGCTATGAATGATAAAGTAAAACTTTTTGTCTTGGCAGGGGTCATTCTTCTAGCTATAACCGGTTTCTATTTTCTATTAATGCGAAATGCAGGGCAGACAGATAGCTCGCAAATTGAGAAAGCATCCGTTAGCCAAGGAGGAAAAACAGTGAAAAAAACAGAAGTGAGTAAAGACGCAGACTTGCACGAAATTTATCTAGCTGGGGGATGTTTCTGGGGAGTGGAGGAATACTTCTCACGCGTGCCTGGAGTAACAGATGCTGTTTCAGGCTATGCAAATGGTAGAGGGGAAACAACCAAGTACGAATTGATTAACCAAACAGGACATGCGGAGACTGTCCATGTCACCTATGATGCCAATCAAATTTCCCTCAAGGAAATTCTGCTTCATTACTTCCGCATTATCAATCCAACCAGCAAAAATAAACAAGGAAATGATGTGGGGACCCAGTATCGTACCGGCGTTTATTACACAGATGAAAAGGATTTGGAAGTAATCAACCAAGTCTTTGATGAGGTGGCTAAGAAATATGACCAACCTCTGGCAGTTGAAAAGGAGCCCTTGAAGAATTTTGTGGTGGCGGAGGACTATCACCAAGACTATCTCAAGAAAAATCCAAATGGCTACTGTCATATCAATGTTAATCAGGCTGCCTACCCCGTCATTGATGCCAGCAAATATCCTAAACCAAGTGATGAGGAATTGAAAAAGACCTTGTCACCTGAGGAGTATGCCGTTACCCAGAAAAATCAAACAGAACGAGCTTTTTCAAACCGTTACTGGGATAAATTTGAATCTGGTATCTATGTGGATGTGGCAACTGGCGAACCCCTCTTTTCATCAAAGGACAAGTTTGAGTCTGGTTGTGGCTGGCCTAGTTTCACCCAACCAATTAGTCCAGATGTTGTCACCTACAAGGAAGATAAGTCCTACAATATGACGCGTATGGAAGTGAGAAGCCGAGTTGGAGATTCTCACCTTGGCCATGTCTTTACAGATGGGCCTCAGGACAAGGGGGGCTTGCGCTACTGTATCAATAGTCTCTCTATCCGATTTATTCCAAAAGACCAAATGGAAGAAAAAGGCTATGCCTATTTACTAGATTATGTAGATTAAGAAGTCTTTCCTAAGCAGTTAGAGGAGAATTTTGCTATACTGATACTAGTAAGTGGTAAAGGAGCAGAGCATGACCTACACAATCTTAATCGTAGAAGATGAGTATCTGGTAAGACAAGGTTTGACTAAGCTGGTCAATGTAGCGGCCTACGATATGGAAATCATCGGTCAGGCTGAAAATGGAAGACAGGCTTGGGACTTGATTCAAAGGCAGGTGCCAGATATCATTTTAACTGATATCAATATGCCTCAGCTAAATGGCATCCAGTTGGCCAGTCTGGTACGAGAAACCTATCCTCAGGTTCACCTAGTTTTTTTGACAGGTTACGATGATTTTGATTATGCCTTATCTGCCGTCAAACTCGGTGTAGATGACTACCTGCTCAAGCCCTTTTCTCGTCAGGATATTGAGGAAATGTTAGGGAAAATTAAGCAAAAACTAGACAAGGAAGAAAAGGAAGAGCAGTTACAAGATTTATTAACCGATAAGTTTGAAGGAAATATGGCCCAGAAAATTCAGTCCCATCTGGCTGATAGCCAGTTTAGTTTAAAGTCTTTGGCCAGTGACTTGGGCTTTAGTCCGACTTATCTGAGTTCTTTGATTAAGAAAGAGTTGGGCCTACCTTTTCAGGATTATCTGGTGCGAGAACGTGTCAAACAAGCCAAGCTCTTGCTTTTAACTACAGATCTGAAGATTTATGAGATCGCAGAGAAGGTTGGTTTCGAAGATATAAATTACTTTACCCAACGTTTTAAACAGATTGCAGGTGTGACTCCTCGTCAGTTTAAGAAGGGGGGAGGTCTATGAAGCGTTCTTCTCTTTTAGTCAGAATGGTTATTTCCATCTTTCTGGTCTTTCTCATTCTCCTAGCTCTGGTTGGGACTTTCTATTATCAATCTAGTTCATCAGCTATTGAGGCTACTATCGAGGGCAATAGCCAAACGACCATTAGCCAAACTAGCCACTTTATTCAGTCTTATATCAAGAAATTAGAAACCACCTCTACCAGTTTGACCCAGCAGAAGGATGTGTTGGCCTATGCTGAGAATCCTAACCAAGTCCAAGCCAAGGGAATCAGAGATCTGTTTTTGACCATCTTAAAGGCTGACCAGGACTTGAAAACGGTGGTTTTGGTAACCAAGTCTGGTCAGGTCATTTCCACTGATGACAGTGTGCAGATGAAAACTTCCTCAGATATGATGGCTGAGGATTGGTACCAAAAGGCCATTCATCAGGGAGCTAAGCCAGTTTTGACCCCAGCTCGTAAATCGGATAGTCAGTGGGTTATTTCTGTCACTCAGGAACTTGTTGATGCAAAGGGAGCAAATCTTGGTGTGCTTCGATTAGATATTTCCTACGAAACTCTGGAAGCCTATCTCAACCAACTCCAGTTGGGCCAGCAGGGCTTTGCCTTTATCATCAATGAAAATCATGAATTTGTCTACCATCCTAAACGTACTGTCTATAGCTCAGCGAGTGAAATGGAGGCTATGAAACCCTACATTGAGACGGGGCAGGGCTATACGCTGGATCACCAATCCTACGTCAGTCAGGAAAAGATTGCAGGAACTGATTGGACGGTTATAGGCGTGTCTTCGTTGGAGAAGTTAGACCAGGTTCGGAGTCAACTCATGTGGACCTTGCTTGGTGCTAGTGCCTTATCTCTTCTTGCCTGTCTCTGCTTGGTGTGGTTCAGTCTCAAACGCTGGATTGCCCCTTTGAAGGACCTAAGAGAAACCATGCTGGAAATTGCTTCTGGTACACAAAATTTTCGTGCTAAGGAAGCTGGTGCCTATGAACTGAGAGAAGTGACTCGCCAGTTCAATGCCATGCTGGATCAGATTGATCAGCTGATGGCAGATGTGCGCAGGCAGGAAGAAGCGACCCGGCAGTATGAACTTCAAGCCTTGTCAAGCCAGATTAACCCCCATTTCCTCTACAATACTTTGGATACTATCATCTGGATGGCTGAATTTCAGGATAGTCAGCGAGTGGTTCAGGTGACCAAGTCTTTGGCAACCTATTTCCGCTTGGCGCTCAATCAAGGAAAGGATTTGATTTCTCTTTCTGATGAAATCAATCATGTCCGCCAGTACCTCTTTATCCAAAAACAACGCTATGGTGATAAGCTGGAGTATGAGATTGATGAAGAACCTGACTTTGATAACCTAGTCTTACCTAAGTTGGTGTTGCAACCTCTTGTAGAAAATGCTCTTTACCATGGCATCAAGGAGAAGGAAGGTCAGGGCCATATTAAACTTTCTGTTCAGAAACAGAATACAGGGCTTGTCATCCGCATTGAGGATGATGGCGTTGGCTTCCAAAATCCTGGTGATAGCAGTCAAAGTCAGCTCAAACGTGGGGGAGTTGGCCTTCAAAATGTCAACCAACGACTCAAACTTCATTTTGGAGACAATTACCAGATGAAGATTGATTCTGTACCTTCAAAAGGGACGACAGTTGAAATATACATTAATAAAATAGCAACTAACTAGCTCCCAGTCAATTCTGGGAGTTTTGCTTTTAAAATTCAGAATGATTAGTTGGCCTTGATAAAATCAGTAAAAAAAGATATGATAGATAGTGACAAAAGAGGTATCAAGTATGAAGGAAAAAGACATTCAAAGAGCAACAAGCCAGATTGTAGAAGATGTATTAGAAAAGGCTAATTTGAAGCAAGGAACTATCTTTGTTTTGGGCCTTTCTTCTAGTGAGGTGATAGGTGGTCAGATTGGTAAGGAATCCAGTCAAGAAATTGGGGAAGTCATTGTGAAGGCCATTCTAGATATCCTAGAGGAAAAAGGAATTCATCTAGCTGTTCAAGGTTGTGAACATGTCAATCGAGCCCTCGTTGTTGAACGTCAGGTGGCAGAACAGTTTGGTCTTGAAATCGTCAGTGTCCTTCCTACACTTCATGCAGGAGGTTCGGGTCAGTTGGCAGCCTTCAAGTTTATGCGGGATCCAGTTGAGGTTGAATTTATCAAGGCCCATGCTGGATTGGATATCGGAGATACTGCGATTGGCATGCATGTCAAGCATGTTCAGGTTCCAATTCGCCCTCTTTTGAGAGAAATTGGGCATGCCCATGTAACGGCTCTTGCAAGTCGTCCCAAACTAATCGGAGGTGCGCGTGCGCAGTATCCACAAGATTCTATCAGAAAGTCATGAGAATGAAAAAGACAAAACAACAACTAGAAAAAATTACCAAATATTCGATTCGTAAGCTCACTGTTGGGGTAGGTCCTGTAGCTATCGGGGCCTTCCTTTTTGGTGCCAGTACCTTTTTAGTAGATAAGGTGCAAGCCAATGAAATTGGTGGTGTTCATAGTGTGCATTACCGTTATCTGGCGGAGCAGGAATTAACCGAGTCTGAAAAAGCCTTGATTCACCATGAGGTCCCTACAGAATTTCAAGATGAAGATATTATTTATGTAGTTTATCGCAAGAAGGAGACTAACAGTCAACAACTTCCATACACAGGAAGTAAGGAGCTTGCTTTGGCAGGTCTTGGATTGGCAACAGCCTCACTAGCGGTTCTATTAGTTTCTAAGAAACACCGTAGTAAAGTACTTGGTATTCTGTTAATTAGCTCTATCGGCGTCAGCAATTTTGTACCTTTTACTGCCTTTGCATTTGAAAATAAAGAGTTACTTTCGTATAACCAAACTATTTCTGCATCTACACATGAAGGTTTGGCTAAAGGTGTTATTCATATTGAAGGATATGAGTATGTTGGTTACTTTAAAGAATCAAAATCTAGTACCAATACAAGCAGTAAAAAAGGTGAGTCGGTAGTTGAAGAACCACAGACGGAATATACAGGCAAGATTGAAGCTAAAGGCACTCAGGAACCAGGCAAAGAGGGAGAATCCTTAGTTCAAGAACCACAGGCGGAATATACAGGCAAGATTGAAGCTAAAGGCACTCAGGAACCAGGCAAAGAGGGAGAGTCCTTAGTTCAAGAGCCACAGTCAGAATATACAGGCAAGATTGAAGCTAAAGGTACTCAGGAGCCAGGTAAAGAAGGTGAGTCGGTAGTTCAAGAAAAGTTACCTGAATATAAAGTAACTGAGGGCGCGGTTACGAAAGAAACTACTACGGAGATTGACTATAAGACAGAAATTATCGAAGATCCAACCAAGTATACGGATGAAGAAACTGTCGTCCAAGATGGAGAAAAGGGTAGTCAAATTACCAAAACGACTTATAAGACTATTGAGGGTGTTGAGACTGACCAAGTTTTAAATACAGCTACAACTGTCATCAAAGAACCGGTCACTAAAAAAATAAGTCGTGGTACGAAACCAATTGAAGGAACTATGGTAGAAGAAGGTCTTGAAAAGATTCCGTTTAAGGAAAAGGTTGAAGAAGATGATCAACTGAAAAAAGGTGAAAGAGTTACTGTCAAAGAAGGAAAAGACGGACAGAAAAAGGTTATAAAGACTTATAAGACAATTAAAGGACTGAAGACTGAAGAAGCACCAAAAGTTGTCGAACAGGTTTTGGAGTTAGATCAAGACCGTATCGTTAAATTAGGAACTAAAAACTTTGAAAAACCAATTTTAAGTTTGTCGCTTATCGATGTTAAAGATTTAAAACGAACATCTCAAATTCGTTACAATTTGGAAAACCCAAGTAAGGCAACTATAAAATCCATTACCCTAACTCTTAAAAAGGGTGATGAAATTGTCAAAACATTGACTATTTCACCAGACAACTTAACAGCTAGCCTGACAGATTTGCAGTACTACAAGGATTATAAACTCGAAACCAAAATGGTTTATGACCGTGGTGAAGGTGATGAAGAAGAAGTTCTAAGGGAAGAACCACTAAGAATTGACCTCAAAAAAGTTGAAGTCAAAAATATTAAAGAAACAAGCTTAATAAGTGTTGATACTGATGGTGTTGAAACGGATAGTAGCTTCTTAACTTCTGTTCCAACTGATGTAAAACCATACTATCTAAAAATCGCTACGCATGATAATAAGGTGACCCGTCTTGCTGTGGATAAAATCGAAGAAGTTACTGTCGATGGAAAAACACTATACAAGGTCACTGCTAAAGCTCCTGATCTAATTCAGCATACTAATGGTAATGAACTCAGTGAAGAATATGTTCATTATTTTGCCAAGCCAAAATCTCACGAAGAGAATGTCTACTACGATTTCAATGAATTGGTAAAAGCAATGCAAGCTAATCGTAAGGGGACGTTTAAGCTTGGTGCAGATTTGAACGCAGCAAATGTTCCAACTCCAAATAAACAATATGTACCAGGTGTATTTAATGGTCATTTAACAAGTGTTGATGGAAAACAGTATACCATTCATAATATCGCTCGACCATTGTTTGAGCGTATTGAAAATGCTTCTGTGAAAAATATCAATCTTGGCAATGTGAATATTAATATGCCTTGGGCAGAAAATATTGCACCCGTTGCAAGAATTGTTAAAAATGCTGTAATCGAAAATGTCAAAGTTACAGGCCATATTATTGCGAAAAATGATATTGCTGGTGTGGTTAATAAATTAGATGGTGAGGGCGCTAAAGTTAATAATGTTGCTTTCATTGGTAAAATTGATGGTGTTGGGGATAAAGGATGGAATCTTGCTGGTATTGTAGGTGAGATTTGGAAAGGCCATGCGAATAAAACATATGTAGAAGCTGATATTACAGCAACTAAGGCTCGGGCAGCTGGTCTTGCGTCTACTGTTGACAATAGTTCGGACCCTAATGGTATCGGTAAATATGGGACTGTACGAAATTCAGTCGCTAAAGGAACAATTAAAGTTAAATCACCTGTAGATGTTGGAGGTTTCATCAGCAAAAACTGGGTATGGGGTAAACTTGAAAATAATGTTTCAATGATGAAAGTTGAGAACGGTGAAGAATTCTATGGTTCTGGTGATATTGATTACGATGGGGGATACTTCACGAATAATGCTCTTGAAAGAAACTTTGTTGTAAAAGATGTTAGTGCAGGTAAACATTCGTTCAAATATTCTCGTTCGCATAGAATTAGAGAAATTGGTCTCGAAGAAGCTAATACCAAGATTGATGCAATGGGAATCACTGCTGATAAGTTTGAAATTAAACCTCTAATTGAGGACACTCTCAACAATACAAAATCATTAGATGAGACCTATAAAGATACTCAAGATTACAGAATTGACCGTGAACTTGCTTATCGCAACATCGAAAAATTACAACCTTTCTATAATAAAGAGTGGATTGTTAATCAGGCCAATAAATTGGAAGCCAGTTCAAACTTGGTTATGAAAGAAGTTCTTTCTGTTACAGGTTTGAAAAATGGACAGTTTGTAACTGACTTGTCAGATGTTGATCATATTATGATTCATTATGCTGATGGTACTAAGGAAGAAAAAGTTGTCACACGTAAAGCTGATTCTCAAGTCCAACAAGTTCGTGAATATAGTATCGAAGGTCTTGGTGACGTCGTTTATACACCGAATATGGTTGTTAAAGATAGAACACAATTAATCAACGATATTAAAGCAAAATTAGCAGGTGTTGAATTGATTTCACCTGAAGTGCGTGCGTTAATGGACAAACGTGGTAAAGCCGAAGAAAATACTGATGGTCGTAAAGATGGTTATATTAAAAATCTATTCCTTGAAGAAAGCTTTGAAGAAACGAAAGCTAATTTGGATAAATTAGTCAAAGCTTTAGCCGAAAACGAAGACCATCAATTGAATAGTGATGAAGCTGCCATGAAAGCTCTTCTTAAAAAAGTAGAAGACAACAAAGCTAAAATTATGATGGCTCTTACTTATTTAAATCGTTATTATGGATTTAAATACAATGATATGAGCATTAAAGACCTTATGATGTTCAAGCCTGATTTTTATGGTAAGAACGTTAGCGTTATCGATAGATTGATTCAAATTGGTTCACGTGAACATTTCTTGAAAGGGGACCGAACTCAAGATGCTTATCGTGATGTGATTGCGGGAGCAACAGGTAAAGGTAATTTAAATGATTTCTTAACATATAACATGAAACTCTTTACAGAAGATACTGATATGAATGTATGGTATAAGAAAGCTATTTCTCATACTAACTATGTAGTTGAGAAACAATCATCTAACCCTGATTTTGCTAATAAGAAATATCACTTATATGAAAACTTAAATAACGGTGAACATGGTCGATACATTTTACCACTTCTTAATACGAAGAAGGCTCATATGTTCTTAATTTCAACATACAATACGCTAGCGTTTAGTGCATTTGAGAAATATGGTAAGAATACAGAATCTGAACGTGAAGCGTTTAAGAAAGAAATCGATTTACGTGCACAAGAGCAAATTAATTACTTAGACTTCTGGTCAAGACTTGCTGCTGATAATGTACGTAATCAATTGTTGAAATCTGAAAATATGGTTCCATCAGCAATTTGGGATAACCAAGATGTTCCAGGTAATGGATGGGCTGATCGAATGGGTCATAATAAGAATGGTGACTATGCTCCAGTTCGTGAGTTCTATGGACCTACAGGTAAATGGCACGGATATAACGGTATGGGTGCGTATGCTTATATCTTTTCTAACCCACAAAATTCAGAGGCTGTATACTACATCATCTCTAGTATGATTAGTGATTATGGTACATCTGCATTCACTCACGAAACAACTCATATCAATGACCGTATGGCCTACTTAGGAACATGGCGTCACCGTGAAGGGACAGATATTGAATCATTTGCTCAAGGTATGCTACAATCGCCATCTCTTACAAACTATAATGGTGAATATGGTTCACTTGGATTAAATATGGCGTACGAACGTAAAAATGATGGTACACAAATTTATAACTATAATCCTAATATGTTAAGTAGTCGTGAGAAGATTGATCACTACATGAAGAACTATAACGAATCAATGATGATGCTTGATTACTTAGAAGCAGAATCTGTCATCAAGAAAAATACTGGAACTAACGATAAGTGGTTCAAGAAAATCGATAAGAAATATCGCGAAAAAGCGAGCTATAATAAGTTAGAAGGTGCACCACACCAATGGGATTTAGTTCGTGATTTAAATGATGATGAGAAGAGTATGAAACTGACAGCTATTGATCAACTTGTAGATAACAACTTCGCTACTAAACACGGGCTACCAGGTAATGGTCATTACCGTACTGAAGGATTCGATTCTGCTTATACTGTTGTGAATATGATGACTGGTATTTACGGTGGTAACACAAGTAAGAGTACGGCTGGCTCAATCTCATTCAAACACAATACATTCCGTATGTGGGGCTACTACGGTTACCTTGATGGATTCTTAGGGTATGCATCTAACAAGTATAAACAAGAATCTAAAGCAGCCGGTAACGTAGGTCTAGGTGATGACTTTATCATCCAAAAAGTTTCTAAAGGTAGATTTAATACATTAGAAGAGTGGAAGAAAGAATGGTATAAAGAAGTCAGAGCTAAAGCTGAGAAAGGTTTTGTAGAAATTGAAATTGATGGTCAAAAGATTTCAACATATGAAAAACTTCAAGAGCTATTCGATGCTGCAGTTGAAAAAGACCTTCAAGGTAATAAATTTGATAATACAGTGAATCTTAAATGGAAAGTTTACAAACAACTCTTGCAGAAATCAGACGGATTTACTGGAGATTTATTCACTAAATAGTAGATAGGACTAGTAAAATGAAAAAAGGTAGATCAGCTTTGTCTGTATCTGCCTTTTTGTGCTATACTTAAGATATGCATAGAAAAACAGTGATTGATTTTAGTGCTTTGGGGGAGAGATACACCTTCACTCAGCCGATCAAAGAGTTAAAAACGAGAAATTTATCAGAAGTGGCAGACTTGCTGGCACAAGTGGAAAGCTACCAAGAGCAGGGCTATTATGTAGTGGGTTATGTCAGTTACGAGGCTGCACCTGCATTTGAGGAGAAACTAGCAGTTCATAAGGCTCCTTTACTGGCAGAGTATCTGCTATATTTTACAGTTCATGATAGGGTAGAAACATCGCCTATTCCTCTGACTTATGAGGAAGTTGATTTGCCTTCAAAGTGGCAAGAAGAAACATCTGCAGAAAATTATGAAAAGGCTATTGCCCAGATTCACCATCATTTGCGTCAAGGGGACACCTACCAGGTCAACTACACCGTCCAACTCAAGCAGGACTTAAGTGCCAATCCTTTTGCCATCTACAATCGCATGGTGGTAGAACAGGAGGCGGGCTACAATGCCTATGTTGAACATGACGAGATGGCAGTGATTTCCATGAGCCCAGAGCTCTTTTTTGAGCAAATTGACCGGGAATTAACGACTCGCCCAATGAAGGGAACAACTAAACGTGGTCTGACTGACGATGAAGATTTGAAAGAGGCAGCTTGGTTGGAGCAGGATCCTAAAAATCGCTCTGAAAATATGATGATTGTGGATCTCTTGCGCAATGATATGAATCGTATTTCTGAAGTGGGCAGTGAGCATGTGGAGCGTCTGTGCCAAGTGGAGCAGTATTCAACTGTTTGGCAGATGACGTCGACCATCAAGAGTCAGTTGCGACCGGATGTGGACTTGGTTGCCATTTTTCGCTCTCTCTTTCCTTGTGGATCCATAACGGGAGCTCCCAAAATTGCGACTATGGAGATCATCAAGGACTTGGAGCTACAACCCAGAGGAGTTTACTGTGGAACGATTGGTCTCTTGCTTCCAAATGGACGACGGATTTTTAATGTCGCCATTCGGACCATTCAACTCTATATGGGCCAAGCTATCTATGGGGTTGGCGGAGGGATTACTTGGGATAGTACCTGGGAGTCTGAATACCGTGAAGTTCATCAAAAGGCGGCTGTTCTCTATCGTAAACAAGTACGATTCCAACTGATTACGACTGGGAAAATCAGCCAAAAACAACTGCTGTTTGAAGAACAACATCTTGAAAGACTGACAAAGGCGAGTCGATATTTTGCCTATCCTTTTAATCCGGAAGACCTGAGACAAAGGATAGAGGAAGAGTGCCAAGTTTGTGATGTTAATCAAGACTATCGCTTACGAGTTACCCTCAGCAAATCTGGAGAGATAGAACTCAGTCGCCAAATCTTAGCACCCCTCAGTCCAAGCTCCTGCAAAGCCAAACTCTTCCTGCAAGAAGCAGATTTGAATCAAGCATTTACCTACTTTAAAACAACTCATAGACCACATTTAAGCCTAGGAGAGCAAGAGAAGATTTACCACAATAAGTCAGGAGAACTGCTTGAGACTTCTATTGGAAATCTGGTCTTAAAAATTAATGGTAAACTCTACACACCGCCTACCAGTTTAGGAATTTTGCCAGGAATTTATCGTCAGCATTTGCTGGAAACAGGACAGGTAAAAGAGAAAATTATGACTTTGGAAGACCTGAACCAAGCAGAAGCTATCTATGGCTGTAACGCAGTCAGAGGTTTGTATGAATTGGAAGTGATATAACTATGGATTTTTCAATTAAGTTTTAGATTTATTTGTTAATATTTAATATTTGATTTGAAAGCAAAATTAAATATATGGTATACTATAAGTATAAATCAATAAAAATAATGGAGATTTTTATGAAAAAATCAAAAAAAATTTTAGTAACCAGCTTAGCAACTGCAACACTGGGACTGATTGCATTATCAGATACAACTGGAGACTTTCCTTTTTCGGCTCAGCATGTTTCTGCTCAAGAAAAGGATGCATCTAAAAATAGTAAGGTTGTAAAAGAGAATACAACTTCGGCGCCAAATCAAGCTGAGAAACCGAAAACACCAGCGCCGAAAACAGCACCGAAACCCGCGCCAAAACCAGCACCAAAACCAGCACCGAAACCCGCGCCAAAACCAGAGCCAAAGCCAGAACCAAAACCAGCGCCAAAGCCAGCACCAAAACCTGCTGAGAAACCGAAAACACCAGCGCAAAACCCTGCTGAGAAACCTAAAAATACAAGTCCTAAAGAGGATAAGTCCAAATCTACAGCTCAGTCTGGTTGGGTAGGCTCATCATACTATCAAAATGGTACTAAAGTTACTAATAAGTGGATTTTTGATAAAAAAGCTAATTCTTATTTCTATCTAAATGCTTCGGGAAACTATGTCCAAAATACTTGGGAAGGCAATTACTATCTCAAATCAGATGGAAAGATGGCCAAGAATGAATGGATTTATGATAAGAAATACTCTGCTCATTATTATTTAACAGGAGAAGGCAGCTACGCTCGTAATACATGGGTAGGTAATTACTATCTAAAATCAGATGGGAAGAGAGCTAAAAATGAATGGATTTATGATACGAAATCGAGTTCATATTTTTATCTAACATCAGAAGGAAGTTCTGCTCGTAACACTTGGGTAGGAAATTACTACCTCAAATCAGATGGAAAGATGGCTAAGAATGAATGGATTTATGACAAAAACTACGGGTCATACTATTATCTAACAGCAGAAGGCAGCTACGCACGTAACAAATGGGTAGGTAATTACTATCTCAAATCAAACGGAAAGATGGCCAAAAATGAGTGGGTAGATGGTGGCCGGTATTATGTTGATTCTGATGGAAAGATGGTTAAAAGTGATTGGATTTATGATAAAAACTATGATTCCTATTATTATCTAACAGCAGAAGGCAGCTACGCTCGCAACAAATGGATAGGAAATTACTATCTTAAATCAGACGGTAAGATGGCCAAGAATGAATGGGTAGATGGTGGCCGTTATTATGTTGAATCAGATGGTAAAATGGCTAGTAAAAAATGGGTAGATGGTGGTCGTTACTATGTAGGATACGATGGTGTGTGGCAACCAAAACCAGCAGATGGTAATCCATACTCAGCAGCTTTAAAGGAAGCACAAGGTTATAACAGCATTCATTTGTCAAAAAAAAGAATTTATAATCAATTAATTTTTAAAGGTTTTAATAGTGACACTGCACAATATGCTATCAATCATTTGAATGCAGATTATAAGGCAAATGCCTTAGCTCAAGCAAGAATACATTTAAAATATGGTACTTCATCTAAATCAGAAATTTATAGAACGCTGACCTCTCCGAATCTTGATAACTTTACGAAAGAAGAAGCTAACTATGCTATTCAAAAACTTAATCTACCATCAGAAGGTAGCTATGTTCGCAATAAATGGGTAGGAGCTTATTATTATAAATCAGATGGTAAGATGGCCAAAAATGAATGGGTAGATGGCGGTCGTTACTATGTTGAATCAGATGGAAAAATGGCTAGGAACAAATGGGTAGATGGAGGCCGTTACTATGTAGGATACGATGGTGTGTGGCAACCAAAACCAGCAGCCGGGAATCCATACTCAGCAGCTTTAAAGGAAGCACAAAGTTATAACAGACTTTATTTGTCAAAAAAAGGAATTTATGATCAATTAATTTTTAAAGGTTTTAATAGTGACACTGCACAATATGCTATCAATCATTTGAATGCAAATTATAAGGCAAATGCCTTAGCTCAAGCAAGGCAACATAGAAAATATAGTAATTTATCAAAAACGGAAATTTATAACATGCTAACTTCTCCTAGAATCGATAGATTTACAAAAGAAGAAGCAAACTATGCCATTCAACATCTTGATGACTAATCGTTTTCAATAATGAACTATTTTTAAATGTTTTAATGTTGGTATTTAATACGCAAACCTTTGCACAAAATGGACGATTTTGTTATACTATATCTGTAAGCATTTTCAATTAAAAAGGAGAAGACGATGAGTCAAAAGATTATTGGGATTGACCTTGGTGGAACATCTATCAAGTTCGCAATTTTAACTCAAGAGGGAGAAATCCAAGAAAAATGGTCTATCAAGACTAATGTTTTGGATGAAGGAAGCCATATCGTAGATGATATGATTGAGTCTATTCAACATCGTTTGGACTTGCTTGGATTGTCAGCTACGGATTTCCGAGGGATTGGGATGGGATCACCTGGTGTGGTTGACCGTGAAAAAGGGACTGTTATCGGTGCCTACAACCTCAACTGGAAAACCCTTCAACCGATTAAAGAAAAGATTGAAAAAGCCTTGGGTATTCCATTCTTCATTGATAATGATGCCAACGTAGCTGCTCTTGGTGAGCGCTGGATGGGGGCTGGTGACAACCAACCGGATGTTGTCTTTATGACACTTGGTACAGGTGTTGGTGGCGGTATCGTGGCAGAAGGCAAATTGCTTCACGGTGTTGCTGGTGCAGCAGGAGAGCTTGGCCACATCACTGTTGACTTTGACCAACCAATCGCATGTACCTGTGGTAAAAAAGGCTGTCTTGAGACAGTTGCTTCTGCAACAGGGATTGTCAACTTGACACGTCGTTATGCTGATGAATACGAAGGCGATGCAGCCTTGAAACGCTTGATTGATGACGGTGAAGAAGTAACTGCTAAAACTGTCTTTGACCTTGCAAAAGAAGGGGATGACCTTGCCTTGATCGTTTACCGAAACTTCTCACGTTACTTGGGAATCGCTTGTGCTAACATCGGTTCAATCCTAAACCCATCAACAATCGTTATTGGTGGTGGAGTATCAGCTGCGGGAGAATTCCTTCTCCAAGGTGTTCAAAAAGTCTACGACGAAAATACTTTCCCACAAGTACGCACATCAACTAAATTAGCTCTCGCAACTCTAGGAAATGACGCTGGAGTTATCGGAGCAGCATCACTTGTATTGCAATAAGATAATAAAAAGGGGAAAACACTACTTTAAAGCCAGTGATTTTCCTCCTTTCTTTTTTATGCTATACTAGTTAGGACAATAAATGAGGTGAGAGTAAATGACAAAAGCAGATACGATTTTTAAAGAAAATATTGAACGAATCCTCAAAGACGGTGTCTTTTCTGAACAAGCACGTCCTAAGTACAAGGACGGGACCATTGCTAACTCTAAGTATGTGACTGGTGCTTTTGCAGAGTATGACTTGTCTAAGGGGGAATTTCCCATCACAACCTTGCGTCCCATTGCGATCAAATCTGCCATCAAGGAAGTACTCTGGATTTACCAAGAACAGTCTAATAGTCTAGAAGTGCTAAATAGCAAGTACAATGTTCACTACTGGAATGACTGGGAAGTGGGAGATACGGGAACCATCGGTGAACGCTATGGGGCAGTCGTTAAGAAACACGATATCATTAACAAGATTCTCAAGCAGTTGGAAGCCAACCCTTGGAATCGTCGCAATATCATCTCTCTCTGGGATTACCAAGCTTTTGAGGAGACGGACGGCCTCCTTCCATGTGCCTTTCAGACCATGTTTGATGTCCGTCGGATTGATGGGGACATCTATCTGGATGCGACCTTGACCCAGCGTTCGAATGATATGCTAGTGGCCCACCACATTAACGCTATGCAGTACGTGGCTCTTCAAATGATGATTGCCAAGCATTTCGGCTGGAAGGTTGGGAAGTTTTTCTATTTTATCAACAACCTTCATATCTATGATAATCAGTTTGAACAAGCAGAGGAATTGCTCCGTCGTGAGCCGTCAAACTGCCAACCACGTTTGGTCTTGAATGTACCAGATGGGACCAATTTCTTTGACATCAAAGCGGAGGACTTTGAGTTAGTTGACTATGATCCGGTTAAGCCACAACTGAAGTTTGACCTAGCTATTTAATACTCTTCGAAAATCTCTTCAAACCACGTCAGCGTCGCCTTACCGTAGATATGGGTACTGACTTCGTCAGTTCTATCCACAACCTCAAAACAGTGTTTTGAGCTGACTTCGTCAGTTCTATCCACAACCTCAAAGCAGTGCTTTGAGCAACCTGCGGCTAGATTTCTAGTTTGCTCTTTGATTTTCATTGAGTATAAAAGAAAATAAAAAGAAGTTGAGATTTCTCAACTTCTTTTGTTGCTTAATGTGATACGCGGCGGCGAGCTGCTTTTTTGCGGTTTTCTTCGATGAAAGCTGCTTTTTGCTCTTCTGGCTCAATCACTTTCTTTTTAATTGCGTATACTGCACCTGCAACGGCAGCGACAGTTCCTGCGACACCTGTTACAAGACCTTTAGCGAATCCTTTAGCCATGAGTCTTCCTCCTTTATCTTCCCGATCAGCCAGGCTCCCCAAGTGGTAGCATTTTTCTGACTGACCTTTTTGTGATATAATAATAGTAACGAAAAAATGGAAATTTTTCAAGGAAAAAAGATGAAAACAAAAATAATTGTGATTGTTGGACCGACTGCTGTTGGGAAAACAGCCCTTGCTATTGAAGTGGCCAAGCGCTTTGGTGGAGAGGTGGTCAGTGGTGACAGTCAGCAAGTATACAGAGGGTTGGATATTGGAACAGCCAAGGCTAGCCCAGAGGAGCAAGCTGCAGTTCCTCATCATTTGATTGATGTCAGAGAGGTGACCGAGTCTTACTCGGCTTTTGATTTTGTTTCAGAAGCTAAGAAAGCTATTGAGGGTATTCAAAGCCGTGGCAAGCTAGCCATTATTGCTGGTGGAACCGGGCTTTATGTCCAGAGCTTGCTGGAAGGCTACCATCTAGGTGGAGAGACACCTCATGAGGAGATATTAGCCTATCGAGCTAGTTTAGAGCCTTATTCAGATGAGGAATTAGTCCATCTCGTGAAGCAAGCAGGCCTTGAAATTCCCCAGTTTAACCGTCGTCGTGCCATGCGTGCCTTGGAAATTGCCCATTTTGGTCAGGATTTGGAAAATCAGGAAAGTCCTTATGAACCACTGATTATCTGCTTGGATGATGAGCGAAGTCAACTTTATGAACGTATCAATCGCAGAGTAGATCTGATGTTTGAGGCTGGGCTTTTGGATGAGGCCAAGTGGCTCTTTGACCATTATCCAGATGCGCAGGCTGCCAAAGGGATTGGTTACAAGGAACTCTTTCCTTATTTTCGTGGAGAGCAGAGCCTGGAGGAGGCCAGTGACAGTCTTAAACAGGCAACACGTCGTTTTGCCAAGCGTCAGCTAACCTGGTTCCGTAACCGCATGCAGGTGACCTTTTATCAGATAGGAGAGCCTGGAGTTCAAAACCGCATTTTAAGCCAGATTGAGGAGTTTTTACATGATTGAAACGGAGAAAAAAGAGGAACGGGTCCTGCTTATCGGTGTGGAATTGCAGGGCATGGATAATTTTGATCTCTCTATGGAAGAATTGGCCAGTCTAGCCAAGACAGCTGGGGCCGTCGTTGTGGATAGCTACAGGCAAAAACGGGAAAAGTATGACTCCAAGACCTTTGTCGGATCTGGTAAGTTGGAAGAAATTGCGCTCATGGTGGATGCTGAGGAAATTACTACTGTCATTGTCAACAACCGTCTGACACCACGGCAAAATGTCAATCTAGAGGAAGTTCTGGGTGTCAAGGTCATTGACCGTATGCAGTTGATTTTGGATATCTTTGCTATGCGGGCTCGAAGCCATGAAGGGAAACTCCAAGTCCACCTAGCCCAGCTCAAATATCTCTTGCCTCGCTTGGTTGGTCAGGGGATAATGCTCAGCCGTCAGGCAGGGGGAATTGGTTCCCGTGGTCCAGGTGAGAGTCAGTTGGAACTGAACCGTCGTAGTGTTCGCAATCAAATCACAGATATCGAACGCCAGCTCAAGGTGGTAGAGAAAAATCGGGCGACAGTCAGAGAAAAACGCTTGGAGTCAAGCACCTTTAAGATTGGCTTGATTGGCTACACCAATGCTGGGAAATCAACTATCATGAACAGCTTAACCAGTAAGACCCAGTACGAAGCAGACGAGCTGTTTGCAACTCTGGATGCGACAACTAAGAGTATCCATCTAGGTGACAATCTTCAGGTAACCTTGACTGATACCGTTGGCTTTATCCAGGATTTGCCGACTGAATTGGTGTCCAGTTTCAAGTCGACCTTGGAAGAAAGCAAGCATGTAGACCTTCTAGTTCATGTCATTGATGCTAGCAATCCTTATCATGAGGAGCATGAAAAAACGGTTCTGTCTATCATGAAAGATTTGGACATGGAGGACATTCCTCGCTTGACCCTTTATAATAAAGCGGATTTGGTGGAGGATTTCACGCCTACTCAAACACCGTATGCCCTCATTTCTGCCAAGTCTGAGGATAGTCGTGAGCAGCTGCAAGCATTGTTTTTGGAGAAGATTAAGGAAATTTTTGAAGCATTTACTCTACGGGTGCCCTTTTCGAAGTCTTACAAGATTCATGATTTGGAAAGTGTAGCGATTCTGGAAGAGCGCGATTATCAAGATGACGGAGAAGTGATTACAGGCTACATTTCCGAGAAAAATAAATGGAGGTTAGAGGAATTTTATGACTGATATTAAAACCTTGGCTCTAAAGTATGGAGGTTATACAAGTCTGGATAAGGTCTATTTAGATCAGCTTCTAGCTAGCAAAACAGAGCAAGAGCAGTTAGCTCTCATCACACCTCCTCCGAGTGTAGTCAATGCCTACTTTGCAGAACTCTACCAGAAAAAGAGTCCTGAAGCTGCGACGGATTATTTTGCAGAACTCAGTCAGGAACTGAACATCTACAATGTTGAACCAAGTTTCACCTTTGAAAATAAGCCTTTTATTCGTCTGAACCTGTCGGGTAAATCTTTTGGATTTTGCTATGAGAGTGAGGGCTTGGGGCGGATCTTCTCTGAAAATGAAGAGGAAATCTCGGATGACTTGCTTTTTGAGATTGCACAAATTTTCCCTCATCAACTCGTCTTTGAAGAATCTGGAAAGATTTACATGAAAGCTGTCGGAGATGAAGAAGTTGTTAGTGTGAAGAATCTCACAGCTTTGACTGATTTAGAAAGTTTAGCAGATGGTCGCAAGCGTCTCAAAGGCTACAGCCAAGAGGATTTACTGCAAGAAGCTGTTGCTTTTTCTGGCAGTCGCTATTTCCGATCGGAAAATCGCACAGCTATGTTATATATTGATTAATTAGAAAGTATCGAATGGATATTCAATTTTTAGGAACAGGGGCCGGTCAGCCCTCTAAAGCCCGCAACGTTTCAAGTCTCGCCCTGAAACTCTTGGATGAGATTAACGAAGTTTGGCTCTTTGACTGTGGAGAAGGAACGCAAAATCGCATTCTGGAAACCACGATTCGACCACGGAAGGTCAGCAAAATCTTTATCACCCACCTGCATGGAGACCACATCTTTGGATTGCCAGGATTTCTCTCTAGCCGTGCTTTTCAGGCCAATGAAGAGCAGACAGATTTGGACATCTATGGACCGCAAGGAATCAAGTCATTTGTCTTAACCAGCCTTCGTGTGTCAGGCTCTCGTCTGCCTTACCGCATTCATTTTCATGAGTTTGACCAAGATTCTCTAGGGAAAATCCTTGAGACCGATAAATTCACTGTGTATGCAGAGGAGCTGGACCACACTATTTTCTGCGTTGGTTATCGTGTCATGCAAAAGGATCTAGAAGGGACCTTGGATGCTGAAAAACTTAAGGCTGCTGGTGTTCCGTTCGGCCCGCTTTTTGGAAAAATCAAAAACGGTCAGGACGTTGTTTTAGAAGACGGAACTGAAATCAAAGCTGCTGACTATATCTCAGCACCACGACCTGGTAAGATTATTACTATTCTGGGTGATACCCGAAAAGCCAATGCCAGTGTGCGTCTAGCTGTTAACGCTGATGTCCTTGTCCATGAGTCTACTTATGGCAAGGGAGATGAAAAAATTGCCCGCAATCACGGTCACTCAACCAATATGCAAGCAGCACAAGTAGCAGCAGAAGCAGGTGCTAAGCGCCTCTTGCTCAATCATATCAGCGCTCGTTTCCTTTCAAAAGATATCAGCCAGCTCAAGAAAGATGCGGCAACTGTTTTTGAAAATGTCCATGTGGTTAAAGACTTGGAAGAAGTGGAAATTTAGAAGATTGAGAAAGGATAAGTATGCGTACTATTCTGATTACCGGAGCAAGCGGTGGCTTAGCCCAAGAAATGGTCAAACTCTTGCCAAATGACCAACTCATCTTACTAGGTAGAAACAAGGAAAAATTAGCTCAACTCTACGGAAATCATCCTAATGTGGAATGGATTGAAATCGACATTACTGATGACTCAGCCCTAGAAGCTCTGGTAGCTGATCTCTATCTCCGTTATGGCAAGATTGATGTTTTGATTAATAACGCTGGCTATGGAATTTTTGAAGATTTCGACCAGATTTCTGACAAAGACATTCACCAGATGTTCGAGGTCAATACCTTTGCTCTGATGAATCTGTCTCGTCGTCTTGGAGCTCGCATGAAAGAAAACCGAAAAGGCCATATCATCAACATCGTCAGCATGGCAGGTTTGATAGCGACTAGCAAGTCCAGTCTCTATTCGGCGACCAAGTTTGCGGCTATTGGATTTTCAAACGCTTTGCGCCTCGAACTCATGCCCTATGGTGTCTATCTAACGACGGTTAATCCAGGACCGATTCGTACTGCCTTTTTTGACCAGGCTGACCCAGATGGGAGCTACCTCAAGTCGGTTGACCGCTTTCTCTTAGAACCAGATGTAGTTGCTAGAAAGATTGTCAAAACCATAGGAAAAAACAAACGGGAACTCAATCTCCCAGTTTTGTTGAACCTAGCCCATAAGTTTTATACCCTCTTTCCCAAGCTAGCTGATAAGTTGGCAGGGGGAATCTTTAATTATAAGTAAAAGGAGTTCCTTACAAAAGGAACTTTTTTATAATATTGAACTGAGAGTCAAAAATTTGTTTGCTTTTGTTCTAAATCTACATTCACTTTTTTCGAATCTTCTACAAATTTTAGAAAAAACAATCAAAAATATGATTTTTTGTGTTTAGGGTATTGAAATTTCCTATATTATTTTATAAAATAAAGGTAAAAGGCTATGAAAAAGTAATGCGCTTACAAAGAAATGGAAGCGGTTACTAAAGGAGGATTTTATGGAAAAAGGCCATTGGAATCGTAAAAGAGTATACAGCATTCGTAAGTTTGCCGTAGGCGCTTGCTCTGTCATGATTGGAACCTGTGCGGTTCTATTTGGAGGAAGTGTCATTGGAGAATCACCAGTTTTCGCGGATGAAACTCCGATTACTCACACTGTGGAACAAGCAAAAGAGGAAAGTCCGGCAGTGGAGGAAAAAGAAAATCAAGCTGTAGCAGAGCACAAGGATGCTGCAAGTGTCGATCAAAGTCAAGCCGCTCCAATTGAAGCAAGCAAAGCCGAGAAGAAAGAAGATGAACCTGTAGCTCCAAAAGAGGAGAAAGCGTCTCTAAAACCTGAAGAAACTGCTCCAAAGGTAGAATCTCAAGCTTCAAGTCAAGAAAAGCCTGTTAAGGAAGAGTTGAAAGCTGCGACAAATGAAGAAGTGAATCAAATGATTGAAGATAGAAAAGTGAATTTTAATCAAAATTGGCACTTTAAACTCAATGCGAATCCTAAAGAAGCTGTGAAATCAGATGCAGATGTATCAACATGGCAAAAATTGGATCTCCCACACGACTGGAGTATCTTTAACGATTTTGACCATCAGTCACCTGCCCAAAACGAGGGTGGACAGCTCAATGGTGGTGAAGCTTGGTATCGCAAGACCTTTAAACTTGATGAAAAAGATCTCAAGAAAAATGTTCGAGTGACCTTTGATGGTGTCTATATGGACTCTCAAGTCTATGTCAATGGCCAGTTAGTGGGGCATTATCCAAATGGTTATAACCAGTTCTCATACGATATCACCAAATACCTTCACAAAGATGGTCGTGAGAATGTGATTGCTGTCCATGCTGTCAATAAACAGCCAAGTAGCCGTTGGTACTCAGGTAGTGGTATCTACCGTGATGTGACCTTGCAAGTGACTGATAAGGTTCATGTTGAAAAAAATGGAACAACTATCTTAACACCAAAACTAGAACAACAGCAACATGGCAAGGTTGAAACTCATGTAGCCAGCAAAATCGTCAATACAGATGATAAAGACCATGAACTGGTGGCAGAATATCAAATCGTTGAACGTGGTGGTCAAGCTGTAACAGGCTTGGTTCGAACAGCGAGCCGTACCTTGAAAGCACATGAATCAACAAGCCTTGATGCGATTTTAGAAGTTGAACAACCAAAACTCTGGACCGTTTTAAATGACAAACCTGCCTTGTACGAATTGATTACGCGTGTTTACCGTGATGGTCAATTGGTTGATGCTAAGAAGGATCTGTTTGGTTACCGTTACTATCATTGGACTCCAAATGAAGGTTTCTCTTTGAATGGTGAACGCATTAAATTCCATGGTGTTTCCTTGCACCATGACCACGGAGCGCTTGGAGCAGAAGAAAATTATAAAGCAGAATACCGTCGTCTCAAACAAATGAAGGAGATGGGGGTTAACTCCATCCGTACAACTCATAACCCTGCAAGTCCACAGACCTTGCAAATCGCAGCAGAACTTGGTTTGCTGGTTCAGGAAGAAGCCTTTGATACGTGGTATGGTGGCAAGAAACCTTATGATTACGGACGTTTCTTTGAAAAAGATGCCACTCACCCAGAAGCTAGAAAAGGTGAAAAATGGTCTGACTATGATCTTCGTACCATGGTCGAAAGAGATAAAAATAACCCAGCTGTCTTCATGTGGTCTATCGGAAACGAAATCGGTGAAGCCAATGGTAATGCTCACTCTCTTGCAACGGTTAAACGCTTAGTAAAAGTGATTAAAGATGTTGATACTACACGTTATGTTACCATGGGAGCAGATAAGTTCCGCTTTGGTGATGGTAGCGGTGATCATGAGAAAATTGCTAATGAACTGGATGCAGTTGGTTTCAACTATTCAGAAGACAACTACAAGAAACTTCGTGCGAAACATCCAAACTGGTTGATTTACGGTTCTGAAACATCTTCAGCTACCCGTACACGTGGAAGTTACTATCGCCCTGAACAGGAATTGAAACATAGTAACGGACCTGAGCGCCATTACGAACAGTCTGACTATGGTAATGACCGAGTTGGCTGGGGTAAAACGGCAACAGATTCATGGACCTTTGACCGTGACAACGCTGGCTATGCTGGACAGTTTATCTGGACAGGTACGGACTATATCGGTGAACCTACACCATGGCACAACCAAAACCAAACTCCCGTTAAGAGCTCTTACTTTGGTATCGTAGATACAGCAGGTATTCCAAAACATGACTTTTATCTCTACCAAAGCCAATGGGTTTCTGCCAAGAAGAAACCGATGGTACACCTTCTTCCTCACTGGAACTGGGAAAATAGAGAATTGGCATCGAAAGTTGAAGATTCAGACGGAAAAATCCCAGTTCGTGCTTACTCAAACGCTGCAAGCGTTGAATTGTTCTTGAATGGTCAATCTCTTGGAGTTAAGAAATTTAACAAAAAACAAACCAGTGATGGCCGTACCTACCAAGAAGGTGCCAATGCTAAGGAACTTTACCTTGAGTGGAAGGTTGCGTACCAACCAGGTACTTTAGAAGCTGTAGCTCGCGATGAAGCTGGAAAAGAAATTGCACGTGATAAGATCACGACGGCAGGCCAACCAGCAGGTGTTCGCCTCGTCAAGGAAGAACACGCAATCGCAGCAGATGGAAAAGACTTGACCTACATCTACTACGAAATCGTAGATAGTGAAGGAAATGTGGTACCAACTGCCAATAATTTGGTTCGTTTCCAATTGCATGGACAAGGTCAGCTGGTTGGTGTTGATAACGGGGAACAAGCCAGCCGTGAACGCTACAAGGCACAACCTGATGGTTCTTGGATCCGCAGAGCCTTTAACGGTAAAGGGGTTGCCATTGTTAAATCAACTGAGCAAGCAGGTAAATTCACTCTAACAGCCCATTCAGATCTCTTGAAATCTGGTCAAGTAACGGTCTTTACTGGTAAAAAAGAAGACCAAGAAAAGACTGTTCTCGGAACAGAAGTACCAAAAGTACGTACTGTTATTGAGAAAGAGCCAAAAATGCCGAATACAGTCGGTTTTATCTACAGTGATGGCAGTCGTGAAAAACGTCCAGTAACTTGGTCTTCAGTTGATGTGAGCCAAGCAGGAGTTGTGACTGTTAAAGGTATGGCAGACGGACGCGAAGTTGAGGCCCGTGTCGAAATTCTAGCAATCGCAAATGAGCTTCCAACTGTTAAGCGTGTTGCTCCAGGAACAGACTTGAGCGCTGTTGACAAATACGTTTTTATCGCAGTAACAGATGGAAGCGTACAAGAATACGAAGTTGATAAGTGGGAGATTTCGGAAGCAGATAAAGCTAAACTGTCAGTTGCAGGATCACGTATTCAAATGACTGGTCAACTGGGTGGTGAGACTATTCACGCTACCCTTGTGGTAGAAGAAGGCAATCCTGCAGCACCTGTAGTACCAACTGTAACGGTTGGTGATGAAGCTGTCACAGGACTTACTAGTCAAAAACCAATGCAATACCGCACTCTTGCTTATGGAGCTAAGTTGCCAAAAGTCACAGCAAGTGCTGAAAATGCAGCTGTTACAGTGGTGCAAGCAAGCGCAGCAAACGGCATGCGTGCAAGCATCTATGTTCAACCAAATGATGGTGGCCCTCTTCAAATGTATGCTATTCAGTTCCTCGAAGAAGCACCAAAAATTGACCATTTGAGCCTACAAGTGGAGAAAGCTGACAGCCTCAAAGAAGACCAAACAGTCAAATTGTCTGTCCTTGCACACTATCAAGACGGAACACAAGCAGTTTTACCAGCAGATAAAGTGACCTTCTCTACAAGTGGTGAAGGGGAAGTCGCAGTTCGTAAAGGAATGCTTGAGTTGCATAAGCCAGGAACAGTCACTCTCAAAGCAGAATATGAGGGGGCTACAGGTCAAATCAATCTCACGATTCAGGCCAACACTGAGAAGAAGGTTGCGCAATCTATCCGTCCTGTAAACGTAGTCACAGACTTGCATCAAGAACCTACTCTTCCAACAACAGTAACGGTTGAGTATGACAAAGGTTTCCCTAAAACTCATAAAGTCACTTGGCAAGCTATTCCGAAAGAAAAACTTGACTCCTATCAAACATTTGAAGTACTAGGTAAAGTTGAAGGTCTGGATCTTGAAGCGCGTGCTAAAGTCTCTGTAGAAGGTATTGTTTCGGTTGAAGAAGTCAGTGTGACAACTCCAATTGCAGAAGCGCCGCAATTACCAGAAAGTGTTCGCACCTACGATTCAAATGGTCACGTTTCATCAGCTAAGGTTACTTGGGATGCGATTCGTACAGAGCAATACGCCAAGGAAGGTGTCTTTACAGTTAATGGTCGCCTAGAAGGTACGCAATTAACAACTAAACTTCATGTTCGCGTATCTGCTCAAACTGAGAAGGGAGCAAATATTTCTGACCAATGGACCGGTTCAGAATTGCCACTGGCCTTTGCTTCAGACTCAAATCCAACTGATCCTGTTTCAAACGTCAACGATAAATTGATTTCCTTTAATGATCGCCCAGCTAACCGTTGGACAAACTGGAACCGTACTAATCCAGAAGCTTCAGTTGGTGTCCTATTCGGAGATTCAGGTATTTTGAGCAAACGTTCAGTTGATAATCTAAGTGTCGGATTCCACGAAGACCACGGAGTTGGTGTACCGAAGTCTTATGTGATTGAATATTATGTCGGTAAGACCGTTCCAACAGCCCCTAAAAACCCTAGCTTTGTAGGTGAGGAAAACCATGCCTTTAATGATCCTGCAAACTGGAAAGAGGTAAGCAATCTCAAAGCACCAGCTCAATTAAAAGCTGGAGAAATGAATCATTTCAGCTTTGATAAAGTTGAGACCTATGCGGTTCGCATTCGTATGGTTCGACTTGATAGCAAGAAAGGAACGTCTATCACAGAAGTACAAATTTTTGCGAAACAAGTTGCGGCAGCTAAACAAGGACAAACAAGAATCCAAGTTGACGGTAAAGACTTAGCAAACTTTAACCCAGATTTGACAGACTACTACCTTGAGTCTGTAGATGGAAAAGTTCCTGCAGTAACAGCAAGTGTTAGCAACAATGGTCTCGCTACCGTCGTTCCAAGCGTTCGTGAAGGTGAGCCAGTTCGTGTTATCGCGAAAGCTGAAAATGGTGATATCCTAGGAGAATACCGTCTACACTTTACAAGCAATAAAGACTTGCTCTCTCGTAAACCAGTTGCCGCGGTCAAACAAGCTCGCTTGCTACAAGTAGGACAACCACTTGAATTGCCAACTAAGGTTCCTGTTTACTTCACAGGTAAAGATGGTTACGAAACAAAAGACTTGGCAGTTGAATGGGAAGAAGTTCCAGCAGAAAATCTGACAAAAGCAGGTCAATTTACCGTTCGAGGCCATGTCCTAGGTAGTGATCTTGTTGCTGAGTTCACTGTACGAGTGACAGACAAACTTGGTGAAGCTCTATCAAATAACCCAGAGTATGATGAAAATAGTAACCGCGCCTTTGCTTCAGCCACTAACGACATTGATAGAAACTCCCATGACCGTGTGGACTATCTCAATGACGGAAATCATTCAGAAAATCGTCGTTGGACAAACTGGTCTCCAACACCATCTTCTAATCCAGAAGTATCAGCAGGTGTGATCTTCCGTGAAAATGGTAAGATTGTAGAACGGACTGTTGCGCAAGCCAAACTTCACTTCTTTGCAGATAGTGGTACAGATGCCCCATCTAAACTCGTTTTGGAACGTTATATTGGCCCAGAGTTTGAAGTGCCTACCTACTATTCTAACTACCAAGCCTACGATGCAGCTCATCCATTTAACAATCCAGAAAATTGGGAAGCTGTGCCTTATCGTGCGGATAAAGACATCGCAGCTGGTGATGAAATCAACGTAACATTTAAAGCTGTCAAAGCCAAAGCCATGAGATGGCGTATGGAGCGTAAAGCAGACAAGAGCGGTGTTGCGATGATTGAGATGACCTTCCTTGCACCGAGTGAATTACCACAAGAAAGTACGCAATCGAAGATTCTTGTGGATGGAAAAGAACTTCCTGACTTCGCTGAAGATCGTCAAGACTATCAAATCACCTATAAAGGTCAACGTCCAAAAGTCTCAGTCGAAGAAAGTAATCAAGTAGCTTCAACAGTTGTAGATAGCGGAGACGATAGCCTTCCAGTACTTGTTCGCCTTGTTTCGGAAAGTGGAAAACAAGTCAAGGAATACCGTATCCAGTTGACCAAGGAAAAACCAGTTTCTGAGAAGACTGTTGCTGCTGTACAAGAAGATCTTCCAAAACTCGAATTTGTTGAAAAAGATTTGGCTTACAAGACAGTTGAGAAAAAGGATTCAACACTGTATCTAGGTGAAACTCGTGTAGAACAAGAAGGAAAAGTTGGTAAGGAACGGATCTTCACAGCGGTTAATCCTAGTGGAAGTAAGGAAGAAAAACTCCGTGAAGTGGTAGAGGCTCCGACAGACCGCATCGTCTTGGTTGGAACTAAACCAGGAACCTCCCTTCCAGAAGATGAAGTGAAGAACCTAGTCCTTAACAGACCAGAACTTGTAATCGAAGAAGAAACAATTGATTTCAAGGTTCAGGAACAAAAGAATGATCAGCTTCCAGCGGGTCAAACTCGTGTTCTCCAAGAAGGTCAAAAAGGTATCCGTGTTCACTTAATCGAAGTTGAAAATGGCAAGCGAACTGAAAAAGAAAGCTATGATAAAGTCATGGCTCAAGATCGCATTGTAGAAGTTGGTACGGCTGTTGAAACGACTAAACCAGTACCTCAAGAATCTACAAAACCACAAGTATCAGAAAAAGCAGATACAAAAGAAATCTCCTCAAGTGAAGCTAGTCAAGCTCAAGAAGAACAGTTACCAAATACAGGAAGTGCAGAAAGTCAAGCAGCTCTAGCAGCAGGTTTAGCTCTTCTTGGTTTGAGTGCAGGATTAGTGGCCACTAAAGGTAAAAAAGAAGACTAGAATGAATCAGTATTTCTTCTAATTGTATCTCAAAAAGACCAGGGAAACCTGGTCTTTTTAATAGGCAGAAGTACTTTCTCTAGAGCAATTTAACGTTTATGAAATCAGATAACCAAAATGATAAAAACACTATCTGGTATCGAAAACGAGATGAACTTATTTTTTAAAAAATAGCGGTAAAATATACCAGATTCTGTTTTGATGATAGGAGAAGAAAAGATACAAAGCGGTTAATATACGGATGTGAAAAAGTCGATTTCAATCGGTAAGAAAAAATTGGATATTTTTTATAAAAATTTGCTTGATAGTTCTAGCCTTTTTCTTCATAGTATGATAAAATGTGGATGTAATGTGGCTAATAATTTTCGCTTAAAAAAGGAGAATGGTGATTAGTTGGGGACAATCATTTAGTTTACTATTACATTGTACAATTACAACTGAATATTATAAGAAAGGAAGATTAAATGAACAAGAAAATAAGATCTTGGATTCAGATCCTTATTCTTTGTTTGGGAGTTATTCTCCAATCATTTGCCCCTCTGACGCAAGTACATGCGACAGAGTATAATGATGTGATCACTAGTGTTGGTGTTGAAAACAGATCTGGTGAAGCTTTAACGCAAGGGTTGGATATTTGGCAAGAATTCCGTCTTACTGCAGATTTTGTTTTGCCAGATAATACGGTGCATGAAGGTGATACAACAACACTTCAATTGCCATCAGAGATTACATTTTCAAACTCTTCAGACATTGAATTACGAGATGCTTCTAACAATCTTGTAGCTACTGGTCGTTTAGATGCAGCTAGCAAAACAATTACTCTAACTTACACAAAGTTTGTTGAGAATAATTCTGGCGTTAGGGGGAAATTCTTTGTCTATGTTCGAGTTGACCATGATGTTGTTTCAGAAGAAAAAGACATTGATGTCAATATTACTGTAGGACATAGAGTTCTATTTGCAGGGAAAATCCGTTACAACGGCCCTCCAGGGAAATACGACTCTAAAATTGAAAAGAGTTCCTTCCAATACAAGGATGACGAGAAAAATGTAATCCGTTATAACATTACTGTAAACCGCAATATGGCGAACTACAGTGATGTCACTATCAAAGATGCTTTCTCTTCTCCAAATATGACCTTCCTACCAGATACTTTTCGTATTTACAAAGTAGATTGGAGTTGGAATAACGGAGACTGGAAATGGACTAATGCTCAGGATATGACCGAAACCTTTAAAAACCAACTAGTGGTAAATGCGAATGGTGATGGTTTCACCCTTCCTTTAGGAGATACTAATGGTTTTGGTTATATGATCGAGTATCGAGCTAAAGCGAATTATGATCTAGTCGATGGTGAGGAAATCACGAACGTAGCCAACATGAGCTACAATGGTAGTGAGAATGAACAATCAACAAGCACACGTACCTACCAGATTGCAGGTGGTGTTGCGGAAGGATATGTTTTCACCATTAAAATTCATAAGGTAGACGAAGCAGGCCAACCTTTGCAAGGTGCAGTTTTTGAAGTAATTCGTGATCGTAACCAAGCTGTTGTTGGACGATTGACAACAGATTCTGATGGTAACGCTAGTGTAGGCAAATTGTTGCGAGACAACTATACAATTCGTGAAGTAACTGCTCCTCTTGGCTATGACAAATTAACTGAAGATATTAAAATTTCTCCAGATGAGTTTGGCTCAGACAAATCAGTAGAACGTCGAATTGAAAATAAGAAGACACCTCCGAAGACTCCAACTGAAAAAGAAATTACTTTCAAAAAGGTGGATCCAAATGGGAAAGAAATCCCAGGTGCCGAACTTAAAATCTACAGCGGAGATCGTGTAAGACCAGAAGCTCCACCTGTAGCAGACTGGACAACAGAAGCTAATACTTCTAAAGTGATTAAATTAGCTCCTGGTACCTATACTCTAACAGAGTCCTATGCTCCAGATGGGTATCAGTATGTTGATGATGTTACCTTCACGGTCAATGCTGATGGTTCTATTACAATTGTCAAAAAAGGTACAACAGATACTGTCGTAACAACTGGTTCTGTTTTGTCAATCACTGACAAAGAGGATACAACTCCAAAGGCTATTACCTTTAGTAAGGTAAACCTTGGAGGAAATGAAATCGCTGGTGCACAGATTAAGATCTACAAGGGCGAAAAAGCTGAAGGTACAGCCATAGAAAGCTGGACTTCAACTGACCAACCTAAGCAATTGAATCTTGAACCAGGCATCTACACTTTCCATGAGGAAGCAGCCCCAACTGGTTACCTCAAAGTAACGGATATCACTTTCCAAGTTAAACCTAACGGTACTGTTGAAGTGACAAAAGTAGGTGAAAAAGATTCTAAAGGTGAAGACAATCGTGTTGTAGCCCAAAATTCAACTCTGACAGTTACTGATAAAGATGACGATGTAGTTCGTAAAATCACGTTCAGTAAAATTAGTCTTGGTGGGGTTGAAATCGCAGGCGCTCAAATCAAGATCTACAAGGGCGACAAGGCAGAAGGCACAGCCGTAGAAAGCTGGACTTCAGAAGCTGGTAAGTCTAAAGAATTGAGCTTGACCCCAGGTACTTACACCTTCCATGAGGAAGCAGCCCCAACTGGATACCTCAAAGTAACGGATATCACTTTCAAAGTTAACTATGATGGAACAGTTAAAGTGACGAATGTTGGTACTAAGGATGCTAAAGGCGAGGACAATACAGTCGTAACCGATGGTTCAACAATCAAAGTCACTGATAAAGATGACGATAGTCCACGTAAGATTACCTTTAGTAAGGTTAACCTTGGTGGTACAGAAATTGCAGGAGCACAAATCAAGATCTACAAGGGCGATAAGGCAGAAGGCACAGCCGTAGAAAGCTGGACATCTGAAGCTGGTAAGTCTAAAGATCTCAACTTAGCACCAGGTACTTATACTTTCCATGAGGAAGCTGCTCCAACTGGTTACCTCAAAGTAACGGACATCACTTTCCAAGTCAAACATGATGGCACAGTGGAAGTGACAAATGTTGGTGAGAAAGACTCTAAGGGTGAAGAAAACAAAGTTGCCACAAACGGTTCAACTGTAACTGTAACCGATAAAGACGATGACCTACCACGTAAGATTACCTTCAGCAAGGTTAGCCTTGGTGGAAC